>CAWUMP010000053.1:0-12353 GCA_963923385.1 uncultured bacterium
AAGTTCCGGAAAAGGCTAACCTTGATTTATTCGACGCTGAGGGTTCTTTTTTTTTGATTCCGTTGCGCGTAGAGGCCCATGTTCAATGGGTAGATCAAAACGTTGTTACGTTGCAATCTCGCTCAGGCGGTTGCCGTCAACATTTGGATCTAATGGCTCGGAGAATGTATGGTCAACAACAGTTCCATCTGGATGAAAGCTGATGGTATGGAGTGCACCAAGATCATTGCATCATGCTGTACTTCAGAACGTCGCTACAGATCGTTTGGCGTTGTCGTAGAATAAAAAAGGGCTCGGAACGTTTCCGAGCCCTTCGTATTGGTGGAGGCGGGGGGAATCGAACCCCCGTCCGCAAGCCCGCCACAGACAGTTCTACATGTTTAGCCTGATCATTTGGGTCTCGTCCGCAGTTCGCCGATCGGCAGGCTAACGTTGGACCAGCCGCTTCGACGGATCCACACAGCTAAGCGGCCAAGCCGTGCAGAGAGGCTGATGTAAATGGCGCTGCACCGAGTTTCCCCGGCCTAACCCATCAGCAGGTTAGTGCAGCGTCTCACCGGTATTAGGCGGCGAGAGCGAAACGCTCGTCGTTGGCGTCTAGTGCGTTTCCAGTGGATTTACGAGGTAACTGGTCCTCGACATGCACTGCACTGCTTTGTAACCCACGTCGAAACCGGGTCGCCCCCAAACAGCAGTGTTACTTTGCTACTTGATCATTGTCTCACATGGGGCAGGGATGCCCGTTTTGCAAGTGACTAAAGCAGTTTCAGTAGATCGAGTGGTTGCGCGATAACCTGATCGGCATTCCATGCGTGTGGCCCACCGTGATCGGTACCGCTGTAGCCATACTCCACGGCCACTGAAATCATGCCTGCTGCCTGTGCCGCTTGAATATCGCGTAAATCATCACCCACATACAGGCAATGTTCGGGTGCGACACGAAGGAGCTCGGCGGCGTGCAGCAGTGGTGCTGGATGCGGTTTGGCGTGTGCTGTGGTGTCTCCGCAAACTAAACATGCGGACCGCGTATCAAAGCCCAATTGTGTGGCGATGGGTTGCGCGAATCGCGTGGCTTTATTGGTGACGATGCCCCAAACAATGTTTCGCGCGTCGAGTTCTTCGAGGAGCTCGGGTACATCGGCAAAGAGTTGCGATTGCACCCATAAGGCTTGGGTGTAGTAATCCAAAAACGTCAAACGCATTGGCTCGTAGTCAGGGTGTTCGGGATATACATCAAAACCTGCACGCAACAGACCGCGTGCACCACTTGAAGCATGTGGACGTAGGGTGGCCAGTGGTAAGGCTTCTAGATGACGCTCGGTGCGCATACGATTTACCGCAGCCGCTAAATCGGGCGCGGTATCGGCGAGGGTGCCATCAAAATCAAACAGGACAGCGCGTTTCATGCGATCCGCTCGCAGGCCATGATGTAGTTCACGCTGCAATCATTCTCTAGTGCGTAACGTCGCGAGAATGGGTTGTAAGTCATGCCGATCATTTCGTTCACTTGCAGACAAGTATCGCGGCACCACGATGACAGTTCTGCTGGGCGAATAAATCGAGCGTAATCGTGCGTCCCTTTCGGTAAAAGTTTCAGCACATACTCAGCGCCGATAATGGCAAAGAGATACGACTTTGGATTGCGGTTGAGTGTCGAGAAGAATACATGTCCACCGGGCCGAACAAGCGTTGCGCAAGCGCGCACGATGCTGGCTGGGTCTGGAACGTGTTCAAGCATTTCCATGCAGGTGACCACATCAAAGCTTTCGGGTTCTTGCTCAGCGAGTGTTTCTGCAGACACCCCGAGATAGCGCACCGGTCGTTTGCTTTCAAGTAGATGCAGTTGCGCAACCTTCAAGGCACGCTCGGATAGATCAATGCCAGTCACTTGCGCACCCTTTGCAGCCATCGCTTCGGACAAAATCCCACCACCACAGCCAACGTCTAAGACTTTTTTTGTCTGTAAGGGCGCGCGTGCGTTGATCCACTCCAGTCGTAGCGGATTGATTTCGTGTAACGGACGAAACTCGCTGTTGGGGTCCCACCATCGATGGGCGAGTTGCCCAAACTTATCGAGTTCTGCAGGATCGGCGTTTGGTGTTTGCATGGGCTTTAGGACCAAAAAAAAAGCCCTGCGTTCGCAGGGCTTTTTTGACGAGAGGACGTCTTACGGCTTGCGGGTGCCGATGACTTCGATCTCAACACGACGGTTCTTGGCGCGGCCTTCGGCGGATTTGTTGCTCGCCACGGGCTGCTTCTCGCCTTTACCTTCGGTATAGATACGGTTAGGTTCGATGCCTTTGCTAACTAAGTAAGCTTTCACGGCTTCTGCACGACGCACGGAAAGTTTTTGGTTGTAAACATCGCTACCAACGGAGTCAGTATGACCAATGGCGATCACAACTTCGAGGTTCACGCGCTTGATTTTGTCAGCGAGGTCATCGAGTTTGCTTTTCGCGTCGGCTTTAACGACGGCCTTATCAAAGTCAAACAAGGCATCGGCAGCCATGGTGACTTTTTCAGCAACTGGCGTGGTGCCGGCTGGCTTAGAGGCTGGCTTGAGCTGGCCGGTGCTGGATGAACCCGCCGCAGCTTTTGCTGCATCGGCAGCGCGCTTGGCTAAGTCGGCATCGCACTCAGGCGTGGCTTGTGCTGGGCTGAAATAGGTGGTTCTCCAGCACTCACCAGAGGCGTTTTTCCAGGTGCCGCCGCTGGCCGGATTGGTCCAGTAGTTTTGCGCCGAGGCGCCGAACGAAGCGATGGTCAGTGCGGTGGCTGCCAAAGCGATCAATAACTTGTTCATGCTTTCCCCTTTGTTTCTTGTTTATTTCGGAAGTCTGTTTTTCTGCTGCAACTTGATGGTCAGTGATGTCAGTTTTGGCTTGAACAAATTAACGTTCAAGCTCGACTGAATTTACTGCGTTTTACTGAATTTTCTGCGTCTCTGACTCAATCTTCAGCTGATTCTGCCATAACTTGGCGCGTGCGTCCACGTCTTGAAAGAGGGTATTTTGCAGTACCCCATCGATGACTTGTCGCTGCCCATCGACCCAAACGTCGGTCACCTGGTCGCGCCCAGCGCAATATACCAGCATGGATAGGGGGTCAAAGCACGGGGTGAATCCTGGCCCCGCTAGGCGGACCGCAGTCAGATCAGCGCGTTTTCCGGGGGTAATCGAGCCGATTTTGTGACTCAGACCGAGGGCGCGGGCACCGTTCAGGGTCGCCATTTCTAGTGCAACAGCCGCGGGAACGGCTTGGGCATCACCGGACACGGCTTTGGCCAACAAGGCTGCCGTGCGCATTTCTTCAAAGCTATCTAGACGGTTGTTGCTGGCAGCACCGTCGGTTCCCAACCCCACGTTGACCCCAGCCCGTTGTAAAGCTGCAACGGGCGCAAATCCGCTGGCGAGTTTGAGGTTGGAGGAGGGACAGTGCGCCACGTTGGCGCCGTGTTTGGCTAGTAATTCGACCTCTTGTGGGCTGAGGTGCACGGCATGAACGGCAATGAGTCCGGGACCGATTAAGCCGAGTTGTTGCAGTCGTTCGATGGGGCGAACACCATGCTCGGCGACAGAACGTTCTACTTCATCGGTGGTTTCATGGACGTGTACATGAATCGGTAGATCGAGTTCGTTGGCAATTACGGCAATTTTTTTGAATGCCCGATCTGAGACGGTGTAAGGCGCATGCGGCGCAAGGCAAAAGCTGAGCAAGGGGTGTTCGCGATACGCATCACGTAGGGCGAGGCCCTTCGCTAAATAATCTTCTGCATCGGTTGCGTACGCGGTTGGAAAATCAATGACGATCATGCCCAAAGCCAAGCGCATTGCGCCGGCGCGCGCTGCGTCGGTTGCGGCAGCAGGAAAAAAATACATATCGTTGGCGCATGTGACCCCACCGCGCAGCATTTCGGCGCAGGCGAGTAACGTGCCATCACGCACAAATGCCTCAGAAACATGCTTGGCTTCCGCGGGCCAAATGTGTTCTTGTAACCAGCGCATGAGTGGCAAATCATCAGCCAGTCCGCGCAATAAGGTCATCGCTGCGTGGGTATGCAAATTGACAAGCCCTGGAATCAGCACGTGCTCTGGTAAATCGATACGTTTGTATCCACTCAACGCCGTGCCCACTTCTGATTGCGGCATGATGGCCAAAATTTCGCCATCGCGAACTGCAACCACGTGGTCTGTCAGAACACGACCGCGGGGCTCAACAGGAATGACCCAGCGCGGGTAAATTAATTCGGTTTGCGACATGAAGAGCGGATCTCCGAGTTGATTTGTGTGCAGCTTAAGCGTGTTCTTTGAAGTATCACCTGAACATCGCGGTGATGCACGTAACGCAGTGCATTTTGCCAGCTTCGCACGATGCAGGAAAAAGCCCCTGAAACCGCTCTGCGAGGTGTCTTGGCGTGCTAAAATTTCACGTTTATTCAGGCAAGCTTTCGATCGTAAATCGAGACGACTTGTCGCTTGCAGCGCACGTTTTAAGTTACACGAGTGAGCATGGACCAATTCGCGAAAGAAACACTCCCGATCAGCATCGAAGAGGAGATGCGTCGTTCTTACCTTGATTACGCCATGAGCGTGATCGTGGGCCGAGCCTTACCTGATGCCCGAGACGGCTTAAAACCGGTGCATCGTCGTGTGCTGTTTGCCATGCACGAGCTGAGTAACGACTGGAATCGAGCGTATAAAAAATCGGCGCGTATTGTTGGTGATGTGATCGGTAAATATCACCCGCACGGCGATACCGCGGTGTATGACACGATCGTGCGTATGGCGCAGGACTTTTCTCTGCGCTACATGTTGGTCGATGGACAGGGTAACTTTGGCTCGGTCGATGGCGATAATGCGGCGGCCATGCGCTACACCGAAATTCGTATGGCGCGCATCGGTCATGAGTTGCTGGCCGATTTAGACAAAGAAACGGTGGATTTCGGGCCCAACTACGACGGCAGCGAAAAAGAGCCGTTGATCATGCCTTCGCGCATTCCCAATTTGTTGATCAATGGTTCATCCGGAATCGCCGTGGGAATGGCCACCAATATCCCGCCGCACAACCTGCGCGAAGTGGTGGATGCCTGTTTGGCGTTGTTGGCCAATCCAGACATGACCATCGATGCGTTAATTGATTTAGTGCCGGCGCCAGATTTTCCGACAGCTGGAATTATTTATGGCATCACCGGGGTTCGCGAAGGCTATCGCACCGGTCGTGGTCGTGTGGTGATGCGTGCGCGTACCCACTTTGAAGATATTGGCAAAGGTGATCGTCAAGCCATCATCGTGGATGAATTGCCTTATCAGGTGAATAAAAAATCGCTCCTCGAGCGAATCGCCGAGTTGGTGGGCGAAAAGAAAATTGAGGGTATCTCTGACATTCGCGATGAGTCGGATAAATCGGGCATGCGCGTAGTTATCGAACTCAAGCGCGGTGAATTGCCTGAAGTTGTGCTCAATCATTTGTACAAGCAAACCCAGCTACAAGATACTTTTGGTATGAATATGGTTGCGTTGGTCGATAACCAACCGCGCCTACTCAACTTAAAGCAGTTACTGGAGTGTTTTCTTTCGCATCGTCGCGAAGTTGTTACGCGTCGGACCGTGTTTGATTTGCGCAAAGCACGTGAGCGTGGCCACATTCTTGAGGGTCTTGCGGTTGCGTTGTCCAACGTGGATGAAGTCATTGAACTCATCAAAAAAGCCCCCACGCCTGCGGAAGCCAAGCGTGGTTTGTTGGCGCGTGTTTGGCAATCGAGCGTGGTGCGCGATATGCTCGATCGTGCTGCTGCAGAGGCGTTTCGTCCTGAGGGCTTATCTTCTGCGTTTGGTTTAAAGGCCGACGGCTACCATCTGTCCGAAGAACAAGCGCAAGCGATTCTTGAGTTGCGTTTGCAACGCCTCACGGGTCTAGAGCAAGACAAAATTGTGACTGAGTATCGCGAGGTGATGACCACCATCGCCGATTTGCTCGATATCTTGGCAAAGCCTGCGCGTATTACTGCCATCATCGTGTCGGAACTTGGACAGATTCGCGAGCAGTTTGGCGATGCGCGGCGTAGCACCATCGAAGTCAATACCGAAGACATTTCGATGGAAGACTTGATTGCGCCTCAAGACATGGTGGTGACGTTTTCCCACGGCGGTTATGTCAAAGCACAGCCTTTGGCCGATTATCGCGCGCAGGTGCGTGGCGGTCGCGGCAAGCAAGCGGCTGCAACCAAAGAAGATGATTTCATCGAGCGCTTGTTTGTGGCGCATTCGCATGACTACTTGTTGTGTTTTTCCGACCGTGGACGGTTGTATTGGCTGAAAGTGTACGAAGTGCCACAAGGTCAGCGCACCAGCCGCGGTAAGCCAATGATCAATGTGTTCCCGTTAGAAGCGGGCGAGAAAATTACTGCTGTGGTGCCCGTCAAACAATTTGATGAACATCACTACGTCTTCATGGCGACTGCGCAAGGCACGGTCAAAAAAACGCCGCTCACCGAATTTTCGCGTCCACGACCTTCGGGCATCATTGCGGTGGGCCTGGATGAGGGTGATTACCTCATTGGCGCTGCGCTGACCGATGGGCGCTATGACGTCATGTTGTTTTCGTCCGAGGGCAAAGCGGTGCGTTTTGCTGAAGACGATGTACGCGCGATGGGCCGTCAGGCCACCGGTGTGCGGGGCATGCGCCTGCCGGAGGACGGCTCGCAAAGCATCGTCTGTATGTTGGTGGCGAGTGATGAAACGCAAAGCGTACTCACAGCCACTGAAAATGGTTTTGGTAAACGTACGTCGATTGCCGAATACACACGTCATGGACGTGGCGGTCAGGGCATGATTGCGATCCACACCGGTGAACGTAATGGTGGCTTAGTTGGCGCGGTGTTAGTACAACCGACCGATGAAGCGATGTTAATTTCTACGGGCGGTGTATTGATTCGCATCTCTGTGTCGAAGATCTCTGAGCTGGGTCGCGCAACGCAAGGTGTCAAACTGATTGCGTTAGGTGAGGGCGATAAGCTGGCGGGTATTCAACGCGTCGCAGAAAGCGATGAAGACGATGCGCCTGATGAAGCTGAGGCACCGCCCGATGCATCGACACCGCCCACAGCGGCTGGCGACTCACCGCAATAGGTGCTCAATATGCGCCGCGTGATCAATTTTAGCGCGGGTCCAGCGGTATTGCCGCAGGAGGTGCTGGCGCGCGCCGCAGATGAGCTCCTCGATTGGCACGGCACCGGCATGAGCGTGATGGAAATGAGCCATCGCAGTGAGGCCTTTATAAGTATCGCGGCGCAAGCCGAAGCGGATTTTCGAGAGCTGCTTTCTATTCCGACAAATTACAAGGTGTTGTTCTTATCTGGCGGTGCCACCTTGCAGTTTTCGGCTTTACCAATGAACTTACTTGGTACAGGTCAATCGGCAGATTATGTGGTGACGGGTGAGTGGTCAAAAAAAGCATTCGCTGCCGCGCAGGCCATTGGCAACGTGCGAGTTGCCGCAAGCAGTGAGTCACAGGGATTTCATGCAACCCCTGCGCAAGCGCAGTGGCAGTTAGACCCCAAGGCCGCGTACGTGCATTACTGCTCCAATGAAACCATTGGTGGCGTCGAGTTTCATTGGACGCCGCAGGTGGGTGATGTGCCGTTAATTGCTGATGCGTCATCGCATTTACTTTCACGACCGATCGATGTCTCGCGCTTTGGTGTGATCTATGGTGGCGCGCAGAAAAATGTCGGCCCAGCAGGCATCACCATCGTGATTGTCCGAGATGATTTGTTGGGACGTGCACGTGCTGAAACACCGGGGGTGCTGAATTACGCATTACAAGCCGCCGCCGATTCGATGCTCAATACGCCAGCCACTTATCCCTTGTACATGGCGGGCCTCGTGTTTAAGTGGCTCAAAGCATTGGGCGGTGTTGCCGAGATCGAACGGCGCAACATGGCCAAAGCGAAATTGCTCTACGATTTCATCGATGCAAGTACGCTCTACCGTAATCCAGTCAATCCCGCGGATCGCTCGCGCATGAATGTGCCTTTTACGTTAGCGGATCCGTCGCTGGATCAAGCGTTTTTGGATGGTGCGCGTGATCAAGGGATGTTGCAACTGAAAGGCCATCGCTTATCGGGCGGCATGCGTGCGTCGATTTATAACGCCATGCCGATTGAAGCCGTACAACTATTGGTACAGTACATGCGTGATTTTGAGCAACGTCACTAACGAGCGATGACCCCATGAGCGCAGACCTTACCCAGTTGCGTCAGCAAATTGATGCTCTCGATGCCCAGCTCTTGGCGTTGCTGAATCAACGCGCGGCATTGGCGCGTTCGGTGGGCGAACGCAAGGGCGGGGCACCTGCGTATCGTCCTGAGCGTGAAGCCGAAATTTTGCGTCGCGTGCAACAAACCAATCCCGGACCGTTGCCAGCGGAGCGTGCAGTGGCGGTGTTTCGAGAAATTATTTCTGCCTGTCGCGGGATGGAGCAACACATTCGCGTGGCGTTTTTGGGCCCGCAAGGCACATTTAGCGAATCCGCGGCGCGTCAGCAATTTGGAGCGGCGGTGGATTACGTGCCTGAGGCATCGATCGATGCCGTGTTTCGAGCTGTGGCCTCAGGCAGCACTGAGTTTGCAGTGGTACCGGTTGAAAATTCCACCGAAGGGGCGATCTCGCGCACGCTGGATTTGTTACTCAATACGCCAGCGCGAATTTGCGGCGAAGTGGTGTTGCGTGTTGAACAACATTTGATGCGCCAATCGACGGACCTACAGGGCGTGACGCGTGTGTATTCGCATGCGCAATCACTGGCACAGTGCCAACAATGGCTCACGCAACACCTGCCACATGCTGAGCGTGTACCCGTGTCGAGCAATGCCGAAGCGGCGCGTTTGGCATCGCTCGAACCAACAGCGTGTGCGCTTGGCCCAGCCTTGGCCGCACAACGCTACGGCTTGCAGTGTTTGTTTAACAATGTCGAAGATGAACCCAATAACCGCACCCGATTTTTAGTCTTGGGCCAGATCGAATGTGCCCCCACCGGGCGCGATTCGACCTCGTTGGTGTTGTCTGCGCCCAATCAGCCTGGGGCTGTGCACGCCTTACTCACGCCGCTTGCACAACACGGCATCAGTATGAGTCGCATTGAATCGCGACCTGCGCGTGTGGGTCAGTGGGAATATTTCTTTTATGTCGATTTGGTTGGGCATCAACACGATGCCCCCGTCGCGGCAGCGCTTGCTGAACTAAAAACCCTGGCGCCATTTTTAAAAGTGCTGGGGTCTTATCCGGTGGCCACGCCTTAAGCGGTTGCACGCGTCGTTTTTTTCTAAAAGGTAGACAGAGCATGGATCACGAACTGAGCGACTTAGCCCCAGCCTACGTACGTTCGATCGCGCCGTACCAACCAGGTAAGCCCACGTCCGAACTGGCGCGTGAAATGGGCATGAACGAACACGACATTGTGAAGCTTGCCTCGAACGAAAACCCGCGGGGTATCGGGCCGCGTACGCGCGCAGCGATTGATTCGGCATTAAAAGAAATCGCACGCTATCCCGATGGCAATGGCTTTGAGCTAAAAAATGCATTGTCGAAGCGCTACCAAGTGCCGCTGGAATCGATCGTGTTAGGCAATGGATCTAACGACGTGCTTGAACTCGTCGCGCTGGCGTTTCTTGGTCCACAACGCGCTGCGGTTTATTCAGAACATGCCTTTGCAGTGTATCCGCTCGCCACCCAAGCGCGTGGGGCGCGTGGCATTGTGACGCCGGCAAAAAACTATGGTCACGATTTGCAGGCGATGGCAGCGGCCATCACCGATGACACGCACGTGGTGTTTATCGCCAACCCCAATAATCCCACCGGAACGTTTTTACCTTATGCAGACATTGAGGCATTTTTAAAGCGTGTACCGGAGCGTGTGATTGTGGTGCTTGATGAAGCCTACAACGAATACATGCCACCTGAGTTACGTATTGATACCGCGCGTTGGTTAAAGCGGTTTCGCAACTTAGTGATCTCGCGTACGTTTTCTAAGGCCTATGGATTGGCGGGTTTACGGGTGGGTTATGCCTTAGCGCATCCGCAAGTGGCCGACATGATGAATCGCGTGCGTCAACCATTTAACGTCAATAACATTGCCTTGATTGCAGCCACTGCGGCATTAGATGACATGGAATTTGTGGCACGTAGTTACGCAGAAAATCGTGCGGGTATGCAACGCATGGAAGCTGGATTTAAAGCATTGGGATTGGAATGGATTCCTTCCTACGCTAACTTTATTACCGTGCGCGTTGGTCCTGCTGCAGATGTCTTTAAGCGATTGCTCAAGCGCGGCGTGATTGTGCGTCCCGTTACAGGTTACGGTTTGCCAGAACATTTACGCGTATCGATCGGCACACCAGAAGAAAACGAGCGCTTTCTTGAGGCGCTCGCGCTGAGCCTCAAACAATGAACGTGGCGGTACCTGCGACATCACCGAAGCCACATTTTTCGCACGTGGCGATCATTGGTGTTGGTTTAATTGGCGGGTCGTTTGCATTAGCGCTCAAAGCCGCGGGTGTATGCGATACGGTGGTGGGTGTGGGCCGCGATCGTGCGAATTTAGACGTTGCGCTATCACGCGGCATCATTGATCGCGTGGCCAGCAGCATTGAAGAAGCCGTCGCGCCGGCAGAGTTGGTCTTGGTTGCAACGCCTGTCGCGCAATTTGCGCATGTGTTTTCAAGCATCGCGCGCGCACTTTCACCGCAGACTTTGGTGACCGATGCGGGTAGCACGAAGCGTGATGTCGTGCGTGCAGCGCGGCATGCGTTCGGTGCGCGGATCGGACGCTTTATTCCATCGCATCCGATTGCAGGTGCCGAACACAGTGGTGCTGCTGCGGCGCGCGCTGATTTATATGTTTCGCGTCGTGTGGTGGTCTCCGCACTGGAAGAAAACGCGGCTGTCGATGTGGCGCGTATCGAAGCGGCGTGGCGTGTTTGTGGGGCGCGTATTGGACACATGAGTGCAGAAGAACACGACGCGGTGTTTGCTGCCGTGAGCCATTTGCCGCACGTGCTGGCGTTTGGATTGGTGGAGGAGTTTTCAACACGCGCGGATGCTGCACGCTTGTTTGGTTATGCCGCGGGTGGATTTCGAGATTTCACGCGGATTGCGTCGAGTCATCCCGAAATGTGGCGTGATATTTGTTTGGCCAACCGCGATGCCATCAGCGCTGAATTGACGCGCTATGGTCAAACAGTCGCTGAGTTGCAGGCACTGGTCGCTGCCGGCGATGGCGCCGCGCTTGAAGCGCGATTTCATGCCGCGCGTGAAGCGCGCAACCGCTGGTTGGCCGGTGATTTTGATGCGTCGACAGATTAACGTGACTTTTTATGCAGCCAACGCCATCGCCCACGTTTCTTGATCTCGCGCCGTTTGCGCGTGCCTCGGGTGAAGTGCGCTTACCTGGATCGAAAAGTATTTCTAATCGTGTGTTGTTGTTGGCGGCGTTGGCTAGTGGCACTACGCATGTACATGACTTGTTGCAAGCCGATGACACCGAGGTGATGTTGCAGGCGTTGCAAATTTTGGGCGTTGCACTCACGCGTCTCAATCCGCAGAACGCACACATTGTGGGTTGTGCAGGGCGTTTTCCCACGCAAAGCGCAGAATTATTTTTAGGCAATGCTGGCACCGCGTTTCGTCCGCTGACTGCTGCATTGGTGATGCGCGGTGGCAATTATGTATTGTCTGGCGTTCCGCGTATGCATGAGCGACCCATTCGAGATTTGGTGGATGCGCTACGGCCCTTAGGTGCACAGATTGATTATTTAGGTACGCCCGGATTTCCGCCGTTGCAATTACATCCGTCGCAGTTACAGCTAGATCGACCTGTCAGCGTGCGGGGCGATGTGTCCTCGCAATTCTTAACTGCTTTGTTGCTTGCGCTGCCTTTGTCCGGACGCGCAGTGCGTATCGAAGTTGAAGGCGAATTAATTTCTAAACCCTATGTTGAGATCACCCTCAATTTGATGTCGCGTTTTGGTGTGAATGTGCAGCGTGAAGCTTGGAAGACATTCACCGTGCCTGCAGGGTCTTACAAGAGTCCAGGTGAAATCACGATTGAAGGCGATGCCTCGTCGGCTTCTTATTTTTTAGCCGCTGGGGTGTTAGGCGGTGGTCCGGTGCGCGTCAATGGCGTGGGACGACAGAGTATTCAAGGCGATGTACGTTTTATCGAAGTCCTTGAGCAGATGGGAGCCCATATCACGCTGGGTGAGCATTGGATTGAAGCGCGTGGAAGCGGTCGCTTACGCGCGTTAGATGCCGACTTGAATCATATTCCGGATGCGGCAATGACTGCCGCGGTGCTCG
>CAWUMP010000054.1:0-12188 GCA_963923385.1 uncultured bacterium
CGTCAGATGTGTATAAGAGACAGGTAACTCCATGGCCCGATCATTGAGTTGATCCAGCACCTGTTCGCTACGCCAAAAATGAAATGAGTGACCCATCGCACGCTGCAAACCAATGCGTACATTTTCACGTACGGACAAATGGGGAAACACCGCCGAGATTTGAAACGATCGAATGATGCCGCGGCGTGCGGTTTGTGCGGGCTTTTCGCGCGTGATATCGATGTTGTTGTAATGAATACTTCCCGCGGTAGGCGGCAAAAACTTGGTCAGTAAATTAAAAAACGTCGTCTTACCCGCACCATTGGGCCCGATCAGTGCGTGTATCGATCCACGCTGTACGCGCAAATTGACTTGATTGACTGCGACAAAGCCCCTGAATTCTTTGGTGAGGCCGCGCGTCTCGAGGATGATGTCTCCAGCCATAGGAATTCTTTATTTGTTATCTGCTTAGTGTGCCTGTTGGCGATCAACTAGACAACCCTAAGCTGCGAGAATCTACGGATCGCTAGGCCGACCAGTTGGGCGGACGTTTTTCTAAAAATGCGGCCATCCCTTCACGACCTTCGGGATGCGCAAAGCTTGCGCTAATGACCTCGCTTGCGAGTGCATAAGCAGCAGGCACATCCAAATCAAGTTGCTGATAAAACGCACGTTTTCCTGACGCAACCGTTGCACGCGGTTGCGCAGCAATTTTTTGCGCGAGTAAATCGATCGCTGCATCTAATTGATCAGCAGGGACCACTTGATTAATAAAGCCCCACGATTGTGCGGTTGCAGCATCAATCACATCGCCAGTGAGCAGCATCTCGAGCGCGCGTTTTCTTTGTAGCGTTCGCGACAAAGGAACGGCAGGTGTAGAGCAAAAAAATCCCCAACGCACACCAGGTGTTGAAAACCGAGCCGTGTCACTGGCGATTGCCAGATCACACTGCGCGACCAACTGACAACCTGCAGCCGCAGCCATGCCATGCACGCGTGCAATCACGGGTTGTGGAAGTCGAGTCAAGGTTTGCATGAGGTGACTACAAGCAGCAAATAAACGCGCAATGGATTGGGCATCGTGTAGTGTCTGAATTTCTTTGAGATCGTGTCCTGCACAGAAGCCCTCGCCCCGCGCGGCAATCACAATCACTCGCGCTTCATCATCCTGCGCAATGGCCTCTAGCGCAGCTTGTAGCGCCGCTAACATCGCGTGCGTGAGCAAATTCATCTGTGCCGGGCGATTCAGTGTCAGCGTGACTACGCCGGCGTTGGCCTCACGCAATACCAACGGTGATGGGATCGTCGCCTCCATTAGGTGTTGATTGCATCCGCAGAACGCGCTTGTTCACGCAGCTGAAATTTTTGAATTTTTCCTGTCGATGTTTTGGGTAAGACGCCAAACACCACTCGTTTAGGCACTTTAAAGCGCGCCAGGTGTTCACGACAAAATTCGATGATCTGCGTCTCCGTGACCTCGCTTTGCGCCTTCAGCTCGATAAACGCACAAGGGGTTTCTCCCCACTTCGGATCAGGTTGGGCCACGACGGCCGCGGCCATCACGGCAGGATGCCGATACAACACGTCTTCGACCTCGATCGATGAAATATTTTCACCACCAGAAATAATGATGTCTTTGGAGCGATCTTTAATCTTCACATAGCCATCGGGGTACATCACCGCGAGATCGCCCGTATGAAACCACCCACCCGCAAATGCTTCCGCAGTGGCTTGGGCATTTTTTAAATACCCCTTCATGGTGATATTGCCTCGGAACATAATCTCGCCCATGGTTTCACCATCCGCTGGCACGGGCTGCATTGTTTGTGGATCGCGCACTGTCATGGCTTCTTGCACCACGTAGGGCACACCTTGACGGCTGTTACGCTGTGCTTGTTCAGGCAAAGATAATTCTTCCCAAGCTGCATGTTTGGCGCACACAGCCGCTGGTCCATATACTTCAGTTAGACCATACACATGCGTGATGGCAAACCCCATGCGAGCCATACCCTCAAGAATCGCAGCGGGGGGTGCCGCACCAGCCACTAAACAATGTACGGTGTGTGTAATGCCCGCACGTAATTCGATCGGCGCATTGATGAGCGTTTGATGCACAATCGGCGCACCACAGTAATGGGTCACGTGATGATCTCGGATCGCATCAAAAATCAATGCCGGATCGACTTTTCGTAAGCACACGTTGACACCCGCGTTGGCTGCCATGGTCCAAGGGAAACACCAACCATTGCAATGAAACATCGGTAGTGTCCACAGATACACTGCATGCTGCGGCATCCCCCAAGTGAGAATATTGCCAACTGCATTGAGATAAGCACCTCGATGGTGGACCACCACCCCTTTGGGATTGCCAGTGGTTCCTGAGGTGTAATTTAAACCGATTGCTTGCCATTCATCGCTAGGACCTTGCCAAGCAAACTGCGGATCACCCGTGGCAACAAATTGTTCGTACTCCATCTCGCCCAATAACGCACCGGGTGGGGCCAGCGGATCATCCACATCAATGACTTGCGGTGGATTCTGCATGAGCGATAGTGCGCGAGAAATCGTGTTCGAGAATTCTCGATCGGTGATTAAGATTTTTGCGCCACCGTGCGTCAGCATAAACGCAATCGATTCTGCATCTAAGCGGGTGTTGAGCGAATTTAAGACCGCGCCGGTCATCGGCACACCAAAATGCGCTTCAATCATCGGCGGTGTGTTGGGCAACATCACTGCAACGGTGTCCCCCAAGCCAATCCCACGCTGCGTGAGTGCTGATGCGAGTTGTCGACAACGTGTGTAGGTTTGCTGCCACGTTTGGCGCAACGCTCCATGCACGATCGCTAAACGGTCCGGATATACCGCAGCCGTACGGGCAAGAAAACTCAGGGGCGAAAGCGCGGTGAAATTGGCGGCGTTTCGATCTAAATCTTGTTCGTAGGGATTGAGCGACATCAGCACCTCTGTGTAGGGGGTTATTTCATCTCGATTTCAACAAAAGCAAATTCGTAATCGTTGGCATTAATCACATCGTGCTCGACACCAACCGAACGAAAATACGGCACACCTTTTTTAAGTTCAGCAAACGACACAGCACCATCGGGACCAACCAGCTTCAGCTTGCCGTCCATCATCGGCACGACCACATAATCGTAACCATGTCGATGAAACCCGGTGGCGGCACCCGGTGCAAAGCGCCACTCGGTCACACAGGTACGCTCGTTATCAATAAATTGCGTGGCTTTGGCGGACACACTCATGAGAGCACCGCAATACCTGCATTGGCAATTTGTTCGTCTTCATGCGATTGCACGCCTGATACACCGACCGCACCCACACACACCCCTTCCACCAAGATAGGAACCCCCCCTTGGACAGGCAACATGCCAGGCATCATCAACATCGATAAGCGCCCCGCTTTTACACGATCTTCCCATGCACCACTGCTGCGACGTGATAACGCCGCGGTACGAGCTTTTTCGGTGGCAATGGTCACGTTGGCTGGTGTTGCACCATCCATGCGTGTGAGGCTCATTAAATGTCCACCATCATCCAAAATGGCAATCGCTACATTCCAGTGATGTTGATTGGCCTCTGCTTCAGCAGCTGCGGTGATTTTTTTTACATCCTCGAGTGTCAACATCGGACGCATTTTCATGGAGCTAAGCCTTTCAAGACATGTTGAATTTGTACTAAAGAATTCGGATCCTCAATGGTGGTGAGATCTCCAGGGTCGCGTCCCTCTGCCAAGGCTGCAATGATTCGCCGTAAGGTTTTTCCCGAACGCGTTTTGGGCAGTAAGTTCACAAAATGCACAGTACGTGGACGACCAATGGCACCCAACTGTTGATCCACCATCGCAAGCACTTCTTTTTCGAGTGTTTGGCGTAACTCGGGCGTGGCAATACGCGCTGCATCTTTAGGCACTGCAAAGGCCAACGGCATCTGGCCCTTGATGGCATCGGCCACACCAACGACTGCGCACTCAGCAATCGCCGAATGCATATTGACTGCTTCTTCAATTTCGCGCGTACCCAGTCGATGTCCGGCGACATTAATCACGTCATCCGTCCGACCCAAAATAAAGTAATAGCCTTGCTCGTCGCGGATCCCCCAATCAAAGGTGGAATAGACCAATTTTTTTGAGAACATCGAAAAATAGGTATTAACGAAACGCGCATCATCCCCCCACACCGTCGTCATGCAACCCGGCGGTAACGGCGGTTCGATGGCTACCACAGCTTTCTCATTGGCGCTCGCTGGCGTCGCATCTGATTCGCGCAGCAGTTTGAGATCGTAGCCGTACACCGGAAAACTCGGACTACCAAAACGAATCGGCGTGGCCTCAATGCCCGGCATCGCTGAAAGAATTGGCCAACCTGTTTCGGTCTGCCAATAGTGATCAATGACCGGCACGTTGAGCGCATCGCTAATCCATTGATGCGTGGGTTCGTCTAATGGTTCGCCTGCCAAAAATAAATGTCGCAGTGACGAAAGATCGTATTTTTTTAAGAACGCAGGATCTTGTTTCTTTAAAACGCGAATTGCCGTGGGCGCAGAAAACATCACGGTGGCTTTCGTGTCTTGAATAATTTTCCACCAAATACCCGCATCAGGACGGGTTGGCACGCCTTCGTACATGACGGTAGTCATCCCAGCGATGAGGGGCGCGTAAATAATGTACGAATGCCCCACCACCCAACCGATATCGCTGGTGGTAAACATCGTTTCACCGGCATTGCCGCAATAGATGTGTTTCATCGAAGCAGCCAAGGCCACCGCGTAACCACCCACATCACGCTGCACACCTTTGGGCTTTCCAGTGGTGCCCGAGGTGTACAAGATGTACGACGGCGCGTTGGATTCGAGCCAAACACAGGGCACGGTAGCGCCAACGTGGGACGCAGCACATTGCGCCCAATCGACGTCACGCTTGGCCGTCATCGGCATGGCAGGATCTAACCCGCGGTTAAATATCAGCACCTGCGCTGGTGGGTGTTTGGCAATCTGCAAGGCCTCATCGACTAGGGCTTTATACAAAATCGGTTTGCCCATACGACTGCCACCATCAGCAGTCATCATCAGCGTTGGGCGTGCATCGTCGATGCGCGCCGCTAAACTCGATGCTGCAAATCCTCCAAACACCACCGAGTGCACTGCACCGATACGCGCACAAGCCAACATCGCAAAGCACGCCTCTGCAATCATCGGCATATAAATGATGACGCGATCGCCTTGTTGTACACCGAGCGAACGCATCATCGCGGCCACACGATTCACTTCGGTGTGCAGTTCGCGATAGGTGTAGGCCCGCTCTTCGTTGGTCTCTGTCGAGATATAAAGCAACGCACGCTGATCCGCACGCGCGGCCAAATGCCGATCAATCGCGTTGTAACAAAGATTCGTTTCGCCGCCAACAAACCAGCGCGCAAACGGCGGATTGGTGTATTCGAGAACCTGTTGAACAGGTTTGTGCCAATGAATTAACTGCGCTTGCTCTGCCCAAAATCCGGCTTTGTCTTGAATCGAACGCTGATGCAATGCCGCATACGTTTGCATACTCCCTCCTCCGTGATTGCCATGCGCTCGAGTGCCCACAATAAATTGTGGTGCCTCGCGCGTTCAGGCAGCGATATCGATGACCGTTCGTCCCTTTGCTTTTGCATCGATGATGTCAGCAAACACCGTTGGCAGTTGGTCAAACGCTACTGTGTGGGCCATCGTCTTTAAATGCGCAGGACGCATATCGGATGCCAAACGTCGCCAAACTTCTTGGCGCAGCGGCATCGGACAGTTCACCGAATCAATACCGAGTAAATTCACGCCGCGTAAAATAAAGGGCGCGACCGTGGTCGGTAAATTCATGCTCGCAGCCAAACCAATCGAGGCGACAGAACCACACAACTGCATGCCCGAAAGCATCCATGCAAGCACATCACCACCCAAGTTATCTACGGCACCTGCCCACAGCGCTTTATCTAATGGCCGAAGCTTGCTGAGATCGATCGATTGTCTGAGCATGACTTCTTTTGCACCCAAGCCTTGCAAATACGCTGTCTCGCTTTCTTTACCAGTCAGCGCTACCACGTGATAACCCAAACGCGACAATGCATCAACAGCAATGGAACCCACACCTCCGGTTGCGCCACTCACAATCACCTTACCGCTTGTCGGTGTGAGTCCGTTTTGTTCCATACGCACGATTGCCATGCCCGCGGTGAAGCCTGCGGTACCCAACGCCATCACTTCCCATAGCGTTAATCCAGCAGGCATCTTAACGAGCCAATCTGCTGGAACGCGTGCGTATTCGGCGTAACCACCGTGATGCTTCACACCAAGATCGTAACCAGTTGCCAATACGGCATCACCTTTGGTAAATCGCGCGTCGCTAGAGGACACCACCGTGCCAGAAAAATCGATACCACCGATACACGATGCACGTTGCAGAATGCGCCCCTTACCTGTGGCAGCCAATGCATCTTTGTAGTTCACATCGGAATAGGCCACACGGACCACCACTTCACCCGGGTCGAGTGCATCGAGATCGCAGGACTCGAAGTTGGCAGTGATTTTTTTATCGACTTCGGTGAGTCGAAAGACTTTGAATTTTTCCATCTGAAGTTATCCTTGTTGTGACTGCGGTACGGTGCGTGTGGATTGCAAGTAGTCTCGACTTTGCATTTCAGTGAGCCGGCTAACGGTACGACTAAATTCAGCGGCTGCCGTATGCGCTGAACCCCCATCCACAAACAGCGCCTCGGGTAACGCCTGCGCCGAGCACACCAGTTTAATGTGTTCATCGTAGAACACATCCACCAACCAAGTGAAACGACGCGCAACATCCGCGTTGTTTGACGTAAAGCAAGGGATGTTAGACAAAATCACCGTGTGAAAACGTCGCGCTAGGTCGACATAATCGGCATACGATCTTGCACCGCCACACAGCTGAGCAAAATCAAACCAAACAATCCCGCCAGCACGATGGCGGTAAGGAATTTGCCGACCCTCGACATCCAATGGATGATGCTCTTCTTGGACATCCTTTAAATCGGCAAACACTTGCGCTAAGGCCTGATCAGCGGCATCCCCCAAAGGGGTACGAAAAGCCTGCAGTTGTTCCAGCACACGGCGACGGTAATCTATGCCGTGGTCTACTTCCACCACTTGCATACTGCGCTCGATTAATCCAATGGTTGGCAAAAACCGCTCGCGTTGTAACCCATTTGGATACAGCTGATCGGGTCGATAGTTACTGGTCATACAAAACACCACGCCACGCGACATGACTTGCTCAAGTAAGCGACCCAAAATCATGGCGTCACCAATATCAGACACATGAAACTCATCAAAGCATATCAACCGATAGCGCCGTGCAATACGCGCGGCGACCTCAGCGAGCGGATCGGGATGCCCCTTCACGGCATCTAATTCACGATGTATTTCACGCATGAAATGATGAAAATGTACGCGACGCTTCCGCACAAGTGGCGCGCACAAGTAAAACGCATCCATTAAAAAGCTTTTGCCTCGACCCACCCCACCCCAAAGATAAATGCCTTTGGGTAAGGCCGGTTTAATCAACAGGCGACGTAATGCACTACGCCGCTGCTGTTTATAGGCAAGCCATGCATTGAAAAATGCTTGCAGATGGTCAACTGCGCGCAACTGCGCCGCATCGGCAACAAAGCCACGTTCAGAAAGTTGCTGGTGATAACGCGTGACGACGTCTTGTTGCTTTGGTACTGCAGTGCCGATGGCCGGACTTGCAGCGCCAGCAAGGCTCATTGCATTAGCCGTTCAAGGCGCGTTTATCGACGGCAAGCGCCGCCTCACGCATGGCTTCCGACATCGACGGATGGGCGTGACAAATCCGAGCAATATCTTCCGCGCTGGCACCAAACTCCATTGCAACCACGGCCTCGGCAATCAACTCTGAGGCCTGACCACCAATGACGTGGACGCCCAAAATGCGATCGGTGCGTGCATCAGCCAAGATTTTTATAAAGCCCTCTGGTTCATCACGCCCAAGCGCTCGACCGTTGTAAGCAAACGGAAAACGCCCGGCACGAAACTCCACGCCATCGGCTTTTAGTTGCTGTTCTGTTTGTCCAACCCAAGCAATTTCTGGTGCGGTGTACATGACCCAAGGAATGGCATCGTAATTCACATGACCGTGCTGACCGGCAATAATCTCAGCAACCATGACGCCTTCTTCTTCGCCCTTGTGCGCAAGCATCGGACCACGCACCACATCACCGACGGCAAATACGCGCGGCAAGTTGGTGCGGCAGTTTTTGTCGACTTCGATGAAACCGCGTGCATCAATTTTTAATCCAACCGATTCAGCAGCCAAGCCTTGCGTGTTGGGCACGCGACCCACACTCACAATCAACCGATCAAATTCAGACTGATGCGCAACGCCCGCTGCATCGGTGTAATCCACCGTTACGCTGCTGCGTCCCTTTTTGATCTTGCCAATCTTCACGCCAAGCTGAATATCTAACCCCTGACCCTTAGTGAAGAGCTTCCAGGCTTCTTGCGCAATTGACGTATGGGCAGCGTTTAAGAACGTTGGCACAGCTTCAAGCAAGGTGACATTGGCACCTAAGCGACGCCATACGCTACCTAACTCTAGGCCAATCACACCTGCGCCAATCACCCCCAGATTTTTAGGAATGGCATCAAACGCAAGTGCACCTTCGTTATCGCAAATCAATCGATTATCTACAGGCGCATCTGGCAACGTACGCGGTGTGGAACCAGTTGCAACGATCACATTGCCGGCTTCGATGGTTTCTGTACCTGCATCACCCATCACTTCAAGCTTCCAGGTGGTTCCACCAGAAACAAAACGGCCTTGGCCTTGTAACCAAGTCACGCCATTTTTTTTAAACAAGCCGGCAATTCCACCGGTCATCTTGCCCACGATTTGATCTTTGCGCTTGAGCATCGTAGGCAAGTCAAACTTCACACCAGTGGCGGTGATGCCATGCACCTGAAATTTGTGCATCACGCGTTCGTAATTTTCCGAAGACTCAAGCAGTGCCTTCGATGGAATACATCCCACGTTCAAACATGTTCCACCCAAGGCAGGTTGACCCGCTGGAGTTTTCCATTTTTCGATACACGCGGTACGTAAACCCAATTGGGCTGCACGAATCGCAGCAATGTAACCCGCGGGACCTGAACCGATCACCACCACATCAAACGATTGGCTCATGGCTTAAACCTCAAGGACCAAACGCGCAGGATCTTCGAGAGCCTCTTTCATCGCAACCAGCGCTAGCACCGCCTCACGACCGTCGATGATGCGATGGTCGTAAGACAGGGCCAGATAGTTCATTGGGCGAATCACGATTTGTCCATCTTCCACCACCGGACGCTCTTTAGTGGCGTGCACGCCTAAGATGGCTGATTGCGGTGGGTTAATGATTGGCGTAGAGAGCATCGAGCCAAACACGCCACCATTTGAAATGGAGAACGTGCCGCCAGTCAGGTCTTCTAGGGCCAGCTTTCCATCTTGTGCTTTACGACCAAACTCGGCGATTTTTTTCTCAATGCCAGCAAAACTTAGTTGATCGCAATCACGCAAAATTGGCACCACTAAACCGCGCGGACTACCGACCGCGATCCCAATATCAAAGTAGCCGTGGTAAACGATGTCGTTACCATCAACCGATGCATTGACGACGGGATATTTTTTTAACGCGGCAACTGCTGCCTTAACAAAAAAGGACATGAAGCCAAGTTTGACGCCATGCTCTTTTTCAAAGCGATCTTGATAACGCTTACGCATATCCATCACAGGCTGCATGTTGACTTCATTGAAGGTGGTCAGAATGGCAGCAGTCGATTGTGACTGCACCAAGCGCTCGGCCACACGCGCACGCAAGCGCGACATCGGTACACGTTGCTCGGGACGATCACCCAGCAAACGATCGAGATTTACTGCAGCGCTTGGCTGAGGTAAGGGTGCGGCAGCGGTTGCCGTGGTCACGCTCGCGCTTGCTGCTTTGCCAACTTGCGCAAGCACGTCTGCTTTGGTAACACGACCATCGCGACCAGAGCCCTGAATGTTTGCAACATCAACACCTTGCTCAGACGCAATTTTTGCTGCGGCTGGCATGACAGGTGGTGTTTCGCGGGGCGCCGGGGCTGCAGCAGCTGGAGCAGCGGACACCTTTGCTTGGGCAGCAGACACCGCGCCTTTGGCTTCGGTGTCGATTTGCGCGATCAGCTCACCAGAAGTGACCAAACTACGATCGGCTTTGATGATTTTTACCAGCACGCCATCGGCCGGCGCGGGCAGTTCCATGACGACTTTATCGGTTTCGATATCGATGAGATTTTCGTCACGTGTGACGGCCTCACCTTCTTTTTTGTGCCATGCCAATAGCGTGGCTTCAGACACGGACTCAGATAACTGCGGTACTTTGACTTCGATGATCATCGGATTTTCCCCGTTCCGTTTTTCCCCAGCTTAGGCTTGACCACCACCGGGTTATAGAAAAAACAGGCGCGTAACGCGCCGGGCTGCGGACTGCTCTGTAAAGCTAAATTTTAACGACTTTACGACTCCCCCGCTGAACAAGTCCGCGGGGGGATGAAGACGCTTACTTAAATTTGCCGAACGCTTGATCGACCAAGGCCTTTTGACGTTCGTTGTGCTTGGCTAAATAGCCACCCGCCGGAGCTGCTGAAGCGGGACGACCTGCGTAATACAACTTTTGATCAGTACGCATGTTTTCGGCTAAGTAATGCCCCACCTGATACCACGCACCTTGGTTTTGCGGCTCTTCCTGACACCAGACGACTTCGTGTGCATTAGGGTAACGCTTCATCTCGGCAGCAAAGGCTTTGTGTGGGAACGGATACAACTGTTCCACACGCACCACGGCGACATGATCATGTCGACGTTCGCGACGCGCTGCAATCAAGTCGTAGTACACCTTACCGCAGCAAGCAATCACGCGGGTGACCGCTTTCGCGTCGAGTGCGTCAACCTCTGGGATCACCGTTTGGAAACTACCTTTCGCCAAATCTTTCAGCGGCGAAGCAGCTTCTTTTTTGCGTAGTAATGATTTCGGTGTCATCACGACCAAGGGCTTACGGAATGGGCGCAACATCTGACGACGCAACAAATGAAAAATTTGCGCGGCATTGGATGGCACAACCACCTGCATGTTGTGTTCAGCGCACAGTTGCAAATAGCGCTCGAGTCGCGCCGAACTGTGCTCGGGGCCTTGACCTTCGTAGCCGTGCGGCAAGAGCATCACCAAGCCACACACGCGGCCCCACTTTGCTTCACCAGAAGAAATAAATTGATCGATCACCACTTGCGCGCCATTGGCGAAGTCACCAAATTGCGCTTCCCAAATGACCAAGGCTGTGGGCTCTGCCGTCGAGTAGCCATACTCAAAGCCCAACACCGCTTCTTCTGAAAGCACCGAATCGATCACCACGAAGCTACCTTGATCTTTGGAAATATTCTCCAAAGGCACATAGGTTCCGGCATCCCATTTTTCGCGGTCTTGATCATGAAACACGGCATGTCGATGTGCAAAGGTACCGCGACCGCAATCTTGACCAGACAATCGCACGTCGTAGCCATTCGACAGTAACGAGGCGTATGACAGTAATTCGGCCATGCCCCAATCAACCGCTAATTTGCCTTCGCCCATTTGCTTACGCGAAGCAATTAAACGTTCCAGCGTCGGGTGGAGCTTAAAGCCCTCAGGAACACGCGTGAGTTTTTCCGCCAACCGCTGCAACTCCACCAAAGGCACGTGTGTATCTGCAGCATCGGTCCACTTGGTATTGAGATAAGGCGCCCAATCCACGGCAAACTTACTCTTGAAGTTTGAAATCACCGGGTTAGAACCATGCGTGCCTGCATCTAAGGCCGCACGGAACTGCTTGATCATGGCATCGGGTTCATCCGCAGCCACGACACCTTGCGTGACCAATTTATCTGCGTACAAGCGTCGCGTACCTGGGTGCTGCACAATTTTTTTGTACATCAATGGCTGCGTGATAAACGGCTCGTCCTGCTCGTTGTGTCCCAATTTGCGGAAACACACCATGTCGATCACAACGTCTTTTTTAAATTCTTTGCGATAATCCAGCGCCAGTTGCGTGACGTACTGCACGGCCTCTGGATCGTCTGCATTGACATGAAAGATCGGCGCTTCAACCATCTTGGCCACATC
>CAWUMP010000055.1:0-12099 GCA_963923385.1 uncultured bacterium
GATCCTCTCTGGTCTCGTGGGCTCGGAGATGTGTATAAGAGACAGCACTATAGTTGTATAAAAAATGTTGCGATTCGATTACTTCACCTCTAAACTCAAAAAAGTTGATCGACTCAATTTAAAACTAAAAAACACAAATGGATTTGGTTTCGCGTTGGATGCGCATTCAATTCGCTTACATTCGTTTCGCCTGAACAGCTCCGTTTTATTTACCTCGGTGACTCCATGAAACAACTCCCGACACGCAAAGAATCAAATGTGATCCCTGCCAGCATGCTCGACAGCGAAATCTGGTTAAGCACACGTGTTGCTGCTCAGCAGTTGTCCTGTTCGCTGAGTAAAGTCCAAAAAATGGTGGAGGCTGGTGAATTAGCCGCATGGAAAACCAGTGGTGGTCACCGGCGCATTCCACAGTCTGAAATTGAACGCATTTTGTCTGAGCGTCCCAAAGGTGGGACGATCACCATCGGCCCTGGCCGCCCGTTTCGCATCTTGATTGCAGAAGACGATCGTACCTTGCAAAAAGTCTATGCAACCCGTCTGATGAGCTGGCGGATGCCGATTGAGCTGATTCAGGTACACGATGGCTATGCAGCCCTCATCACCTTGGCCAAGCGTCGACCTGAACTCATCATCATGGATCTGCGCATGCCAAACATCGATGGCTTTGAAGCGATTCGCACCATTCGCGCAGATGCTGATTTTGCGCGCACCGATATCATCGTTGTTTCCGCACTGCCGTCGAACGAAATCCTCAGTCAGCTACCCTCGGACATTGCGGTGTTCAAAAAGCCCATCGATTTCGCGCAATTACAGGGATTCGTCCAAGCCTGTATCGCACAACGACGGGGTCCTGGAGAGCAGAAAAAAACGCATCCGCTCGAGCAATCGCGCAGCGCTCGGATGGGTGTTCTTTAGTAGCCGGTTAACACCGGCGCGCCGGCAACATCAAAGCCGCACTCGCCCAGATCAACCCAGACACAGAGTTGCTCATCACTTTCGTGACAGAGGTTGGACACCATCACTGTCGTCATTGCGCGGGATTGAGGCCAGGCAAATAAGCGCGCTTGGACCCAGGCTGCAGCTGGCTCCAGCGGTTCGGTAGAAACCCAGCCCACCGTGACGCCTGAAACCGAAACCATCATTCGGCTTGGCTCACCTGAAGACAATGAAATCGTCGCCGGATGAACCGCGACTGCTCGGTTAAATTCAGACTTCAGGAGACGTCGCGCGCGCATGCGGTCCAGCGTCCCCATTTCGACGCGGATGGCATGCAACCCCGATGGGCGAATTTCCCAATTGGATGGACGCACGCGGCGGGTTGGTTCCACCGGGGAACGCAACTCGACTGCATCGTTAGAGGCATCCCCAGAAACGGGTCTTACCGGCTCCATAAACACCTTCGCAGAGTCAAGGTAGCGGGTCCGAACGCGCCCACCATTGAGCGCAGATCAAGCCACTGTGAAATCGCCAAGGCCCTTGCAAAAGGGCCATTAAACGTAGACGAATTTCAAATCAGTGGCTTATTTTACAATATTTAATGTATTTTCACTAGGTTTACCGCTTGTCAATCTGTCCCCAGATTGCACGCTCGTCATCCGTTGCGCGCCCAGCCTGGGCAAACAAGCGGGCCATCGCTTCCCGGTCACCGGTTGCGGCGATCTGGCGCAAGTTCCCAATTGCGATCCTGAACTGCTCGAACGCAATTTCTGGGTTTTTTGCCACCATCTCGAGCGGTATTTGGCCGGCCTTGGCTGTTTCTCGGTCCAGGCGGGCACGCTCGATCAAGATCTCCACTTCCTGTTCAGAGATGTGCAATCGCTTGGCTTCTTCCATCAACTTGACGCGCTCATCGTCGTCCAACACCCCGTCTTCAAGGTATTTGGCCAATTCGTTGTGCATCAACTCACGGTCTTTATGCAGCTGATCGTTAAACGCAGTGGATAAGATCGCCGCTGGCACCGCAAAAATACCGATACCAACCAACGCCATGATGATCGTCATCAATCGACCCACCGGGGTCACTGGTGAAATATCTCCGTAGCCCACCGAGGCCAAGGTCACCACCGCCCAATAAATCGACTGCGGAATATTTTCAAACTTATCGGGTTGTGCTTCGTGCTCAAACAAGTAACCCAAGCTGGCGGTTAACACGACCAACAGCAACATGATGAAGGTCGAGGCAGCAATCACCGGCCATTCACGCTCCATCGCTTTGTACAAGGTGCCGGTAGCTTGGGTGTAACGCGTCAGTTTCAGCAAACGCATCAAACGGAAGATTCGCAAGAAACGCAAATCAAACAAGTGATGCAGTAACGCCTCAAGAAAGAACGGGATCACGGCTAAAAAGTCGATGATCGCAAGCGGTGCCTTGGCATACTTATAACGCCCCAACAGCGCGCCCTTATATTCTGGACTCTCGACGCAGGAGTACAAGCGGAACAAATACTCCAGCGAAAAAATCGCCACAGCAATCGAGTCCACCACCACAAACTCAACGTTCAAGACGTAATGCACCGACTCAACAGACTCAAAAATAACCGCAAGCACCGAAATCAACACCCACCAAACCACAAACGAATCCAACATCGAATGAAGCTCGCCACTGGTTTCGGTTGGGTTGAGCAGCGCATACACCTGCTGACGGAAGGTGCGACCACGATTCAATTCGCGGAACTCTTGAATGGCAGGCACCACCACACGGAAAAGCTTCAGTAAACGCAACAGTCGCAGAACACGCAACGCGCGTAAATCGAGCTTCACCAGTCCCGACATTTCAAGATAGAACGGCAGGATCGCCGCGAGGTCGATCAGCGCGTACATGCTGAAGATGTACCTCAGGCGCGGAAAACGAGAATGGTTAAATTCAGGATCTTCTGGCGCCGCATACAAGCGCAACACATATTCCGTGGTGAACACCACCAACGAGAACATGTCGAATACATGAAACAAATTCTTGTAAGGATCAAACAACTGCGGAATCTGCTCAACCAATAAGGCCAACAAATTCAACACGATCAGCACAGAAATATATTTATCGAACTGCTTGTGATAGTTGCCCTGCACTTGGTCATCAAACAACCAGTGATAAACGAAACCACGCACGGTACGACGCGCTGGAGCGGGAGAGGTTTGGGTTTGATTCACGATAAGCCTCGTCTTAATTAGATCAGAACTTGAGTTCTGCAATCTTGATTACACTGAATCCGCGGCCACAGACCAGTACCTTCATCTGCACATCTTTTTCGATGCTATCGCCGTCTTCAAATCCACCAAAGGTGAAGCTACTTGGATCCATAATTTTTGGCGTGCCTTTTTCAAACAAGATCGAGCCGTGCGTGTTCAATTGCTCGCGATCGCATTTTTTGGCAAACACCAAGCCGTCTTCTTCAGCCACGTTTTTCAAATCAGCAAACGGACCGCCGGCTGCGGTGAGGGCTTCTAAACAGGCGGCCCACGTTTTACCGGCGGCTTTCGCGCAGGCTTCGATGGCAACCGGCTTTCCTTCTGCCCGCGCCTGGCCTGTTTCCTCTAACCACTTCTGAATCGCTTCAGCATTTCGTTTAGTTGCCTCAGTTTGTGAAGCTTCTTTGTACGTGGTGTAGCCCAACTGCACCACCACCACGATCACGCAGACAACAATCACCAAAAAAACAGCGTCTAACAATCGAAAATACGGCGCAGGTTTTTCACTCGCCGCGTCTGGGTTTTGTTGCATTTCACCGGACATCGCTTCTCTCCTTGCTTAGCATCCAAACAGATCGATCTCTGTCTGTGTTTTTAAAATTATCTCCACGACAACTAACGCTGCGCTCCGTTATTCGCGCGCCACTGACGCACCTTTTCGAGCGCTGCCAGCTTTTGTGCATCGGTCATTCGCGCAAACACAATATCGCGGTTACGCAAAGCCGCCTCACGTAGTTCGCCCGCCCATTTTGAGTAACCGACCGCAGCAAGCGAAGACCACATATACGACAGCACAAAATCCTGCTCGACCCCTCGACCCATGGCATACAGCACCGCTAAATTTCCCTGTGCATATGGATAGTTTTGTTCCGCAGCCAGGCCATACCAATACACCGCTTTTGCATAATCTTGTCGAACGCCAACACCAGTGTCATACATTCTTCCTAAGCTGTAGCGGCTCGGTGCATCGCCTTGCTTAGCCAAAGTGAGCCAGATGGACGCCGCTTCAACATAGTCAGCCCGATTAAATGCTTCCAATCCTTCTGCATGAGTTTGTGCAGTCGCGTTTGCCGAAAAAAATACGCTAAGCAACAACACAAGTAACGCGCGCAAAAAACAAAAACGCCACTCACGGATGCGCCGCCTCGATCCAATGGACGTGCCCCGGACGAAACACCCAGGCAAGAAGCAGTCGCGGACATTCAGCTGGAAAAACATCGGTCGTACTGTGATCGGACCAAACGCCGGTCATCGCGATGCGCTGCGCCAACGCCTCGGCGCTCAAGCGACCAGGCAGTTCTCGCGTTTGCAGATCGGGCTGTGCATCGGCCAGTCGTCCAGACAAGCGTTCGTGAAACGAGGCCCATGCGCGACCACGCAAGCGCATCACCAGTTTGGCTAAATCGCGTTCCGCAACACTGCTGTCGCTCACGTGTAAGGCGTGTTGTCCAAGCACATTCGGAAACAGCACGGCATGTTCGCGGTGTTGATTGAGTAGATCTTTGGCATGAAGAAAAAAATCTGCCCGTTGCCAAGTAATGCGTGTACCAGCGCGGCGAAGTGCTTTGCCGTGACGTAGTGCAAACAAATGCGGAACCCAAGGATCGAGATCGACCGCATGAATCGATTCGAATCGCGCCAGAAACGCGCTGGGTAAACACCAACCGGCGCTGGGTCCCAAGAGAAGCAAATGTCGCTTGCCATGTTGCCAAGCGTCGAGCCACTGCTCGATTGCGTGTAGGAACGGCCCCCAATGTCGTCGATAACGTAAGGCCCGCAAATGCCAGATCGCACCGCCACTGGGACTGAGCCAATCCATGTTTAACGTGCAAGTGGTGGCGACGCCGCCCAACCTGCAACCCATGCCCCGCTAAGGCACACACCGCAGCCACAACGACTACACATCCACCGAGTCGCGTGCCGCCAGTGCTAACGCTTCTGCACCGCCACCACCACCCGCACGCAACTTATTCATTTTTTGAATCAGGGTGGTGCGTTGTAATTGCAACAACTGCGCAGTGCGCGAAATATTGCCACCCGCATGACTTAACGCGCTCATGATGAGATTGCGCTCCATCTCCGCCAAATGCGCTTTCATCGGCACACCCTCGTCCGGAAAATCACGGTGGCCTTGTGCAATCAACACAATCTCTTCAACCGAATTTGGTGCTACATCGTCGAGCGCAGGAAAGCCGGGTAACAACGCCCGCTCTAGCGCGCCATCGTTGGCCTCGGGTAATACGGTCAGATTTGCTTGTTGCAACTCCGGTGCATCTACAGGCATGGCCTCGATCGCCGGCAACAACGCTGCAAACGCTTTGGGCAACATGCTCGGTGAGACCGTCGCGCACCCAATGCGTTGACCCGAAAACAAGGCGCTAAAGCGGTTCACAAGATTGGATAGCTCGCGCACATTTCCTGGCCAGTGATAGGTCTGCATGGCATGCATAAACGCACCATCCATCGCGATGGGTCGCGCCTCAGGTAAGGCATGTCGACGCGCAAAGTGCTCAACCAACTCAGGTACATCGTCACTGCGTTCGCGCAAGGGCGGCACCAATACCGGAATCACATTAAGACGGTAATACAAATCCTCTCGAAAACGACCGGCTTCACACTCGGCTTCTAAATCGCGGTGAGTCGCGGCAATCACACGCACATCCACTTTGACCGGTTTAGTCGCACCGATTGGATCGACCACGCCTTCTTGCAACACGCGCAACAATTTGGCTTGCATGTCCAAAGACATATCGCCGATTTCATCTAAAAATAAGGTGCCACCATTGGCGAGTTCAAAGCGGCCCACGCGATCGGCAATCGCACCAGAAAAAGCGCCTTTGCGATGCCCAAAGAGCTCGCTTTCAAGTAGGTCTTTTGGAATAGCTGCGCAATTCACTGGCACCAGCGCACGCTGCGAGCGCGCAGAGGTATGGTGAATCGACTGCGCGACCAACTCTTTACCCGTACCGCTTTCGCCGTTCACCATCACCGTGGCGGAAGAGGCCGCAATCCGCTTAATCAACGCGCGCAAGGCTTGGGTGGGTGCACTACTACCGATGATCATCGTTGACCCCGCGACATCACGAGGGACATGGCGCAATACGCAGTGCGTGCGCAGGCCAAATGCATGGTCTTATTCCGCCGCACTCTGCAACGTGCGGTTGAGCGAAGCCCAACCTTCTGCAGTGACATACAACTCGCTACGATTTTGCTCATCCAAACGCGCAGCGACCAAACCACGGTCCATCATCATTTGCAGCCGAGAAGCAATGCGCGTTTGAGACACACGCAGGTCAGGAGGTAAATCTGGCACGCCACCGGGCGCGATCGGACGGCGCTCTAAGCCACGCAAGATTTCGATATCCAGAAAAGACAGACCAGATTCGATGACTTCTTTCTGCACCGCTTGACGGACTTCGATAAAAAACAACCGTCGCATTGCAATCGTGTAAACCACCACCACGGCAAACAAACTCAAATGCTCGAGTGCGGCAGTTTTACGTGCAGTCAGTAGCGGACTGGAGAGCAAATCCAAAAACAGCGGCACAGTAATCGCGCAAATAATGCCGATCAACAACTCTCGACCCAAGGTCGTTGGATTGACTTGACGTCGTTCAGAAAGATAAAAGTTGGTGACACCACCGAGCATGCCGCCCGATACCATCAGACCACCGACCAAAGCCAGGTAGGTCACATCACCAAACTCTCGCACGCTCAAAGATTCGCTTAACACGCCATGTCTCCCGGGAATACGACACGGCCACCTTCTGCGCCGGCCAACGCGAGGGTAACACAGAGATCGAAAAATATCGCAAATAACTAACGTAGCTACTTGACGCAATTAAACTATTTTCTGCTAACTGGGTCAATCCCTGCATCTCATCAACTGTCGAAATAACCCAAATTTCGCAACGCCTATCGGACGTCAAAATCCGCAGCCGATCGACGCGCTTTCGCGCGATGTCATGGGCCCCAACGCCATCCAACATCCGTTGGATGTTTTTAACCCACTGATTTTTAATGCCTTATAGGCGAATGGCACGAGCGTGACGCGGGTGGCGCGCTTGGGTCCTGCCTCGCCAGCCACAGACGTGAGGCTATCGCCGCCCGAGGTTGAAGCGGGCCACGCCCAAGGCATCCATCTGACGCGTTTCAGCGATTTGCGCTGCACGGCGAATTTTTTCATTGGCGCGATCGGCCAACCCGCGCATTCGTGTGTGTTCTTGTTCAACTTTAGCGTGCGTTTCGCGTGCCGTCGCCACAGCGGCTGCCGCTGCCATGCGTTTGCGTTCCAAATCTGCCTGCAAACCTTCGATATGTTCGATAAAGCGTCTGAGGTTTAAGGCCTCGCTCATCGGTCGTGGCGTATCCGAAATGCGATGTAAACGTTCGCAGTAATCCGCATGTAATTCGCGCAAGCGCTCTGCAGGCGTATCAAACGCATCCAAGATGCGTTGCAAGCGTACCACCTCGGCCAGCGCTTCTCGCGCTTTTGCTTCGGCACGATCGGCCAGCAACATCCATGTTCGTACTGCACTCATGCCGCGCCTGCGATCACGCTGTTAAGGTTCGCCATCGCAGCGCCATACTCCACGCTTTCATGCATGTCTTGGCGCAAAAACCCTTCCATCGCCGGACGTAAGGCAATCGCCAAATCTAACTCTGGATTTGAGCCAGCGTGATACGCACCCGCTTCAATCAAGTCGCGATTTTGCTGAAACAAACTCCACAGTCGACGAAAACGATTCGCCGACTTCAATGCATCCGCAGACACAATCGATTGCATCACACGAGAAATCGACCCGGTTAAATCAATCGCGGGGTAATGCGCCGCATCGGCCAAAGACCGAGACAGCATGACCTGACCATCCAGGGAAGCACGCGCAATATCCAAAATCGGATCGGATGGATCATCGTTTTCCATCAACACGGTGTAGACCGCTGTGATCGCACCTTTGCCATGTCGCCCAACACCTGCACGTTCAATCAGCGTCGGTAATAACGCAAACACCGACGGCGGATAGCCTTTGGCTGTCGGGGGCTCGCCCACCGCCAGTCCAATTTCACGTTGGGCGTGTGCAACCCGCGTCAAACTATCAATCAACAATAAAACGCTTTTACCTTGATCACGAAAATGTTCGGCAACCAAGTGCGCCAAGTTGGCAGCTTTTAAGCGCAACACCGGCGACACATTGGCAGGCGCTGCCACCACGACAGATTTGGCTAAGCCTTCGGGGCCGAGCGACTCATGAATAAATTCATTCACCTCGCGTCCACGCTCACCAATCAAGCCAATCACCACAGCATCGGCTTTGGTGTATCGCGTCAGCATGCCAAGTAGCACGCTTTTACCCACGCCGGATCCGGCCATCAATCCAATGCGCTGCCCGCGTCCCAATGTGAGTACGGTGTTGATGGCTTTCACGCCGGTGTCCAACACATCTTTAATTGGCCCGCGCTCTAAGGGATTAATGGCTTCGCCCTTTAATCCTAAAGCCGCATCGCCTGCAGCTGCGGGCTTGCCATCCAGCGGCACCCCACGACCATCAATAATTCTGCCAAGTAAACCCATGCCAACTTGCACCTTGGGTGCAACACTTAACACACGCACCGTGGCACCCGGACCAATCCCGGCAGGTTCATCAAACGGCATTAACAAGGTGGCCGTATCGTTAAAGCCCACCACTTCGGCTTCTACGCGCGCACCGCCTGCTCCTTCGACACTACACAACGCGCCAACCGGTGCACGAATACCGCGCGCTTCTAATGTCAATCCAACCATACGAATTAATCGACCGCACGAAGTGGGTTCCGACACTCGCGTACGACGAATCGCATCTTCAATCAACGGATCGATGGCTATTTTCATGGATGTACACTCGGCGCGTCATTCGGCGGCGTGTTCACATACACGGCATCGCTAATCACATTCGGATCGGGATCCACCGCAGGTTCTGATGCTTGTGCTTCCTGCGTAGATGTCGATGGCGTTTCATGTGTTGCAGGGCTTGCTTGCGTTGCGGTCAGTGCATCGTGCGCAGCAGCGCTTGTGGTTGTGTGCTCCTGTCCCGCGACGGGCCCCAACAAGGCTTGGGCTAAGGCATCGAGTCGATGCTCAATCAAATCCTCAACTGCACCATCGTCCATCAACAATCGCACGCTCCCCTGACGTAAGCCTTCATCGGCATGCAAGCTGATGTGCTCGGGTGGATTGGGCACGATCGATTGGTATTGCAATAAATCTTCTGGATGTAACATCAGACGTGCTTGCGTGCGCGGCTCAAGCGTAGCCAAACATCCAGCGACCAAGCGCTTGATTGCTTGGCCCGATTGGCTGAGCTCACCGCGCACAAGCTGTTGTGCCAAGTGCAAACTCAAGCGCTCGATTGGCACAGCAAACTGTTGTAAGTCTCGCGCAGCTTTTTCTAAGGCCGCTAAAAATTCTGCGATGCGCGCGTGCTCTGCGGCAAATGCCTCGGCGTGCGCATTGTCTAAACTGATCCGCTCCTCTGCAAACTGTGCTTGCGCTTGTGCTAATCCAGCAGCAAATCCAGCGTCCCATTGCGCTTGAAGTTCGACTGCAGCAGCGGCCGTTGGGATGGGTTGTGTGGGCAATGTGCCACTAGATTGATCAAGCGCAGGCTGATTGATGGCACCAAGCGTTTGATCGGAATCGACCAGCGCTTGCATGGATTCCTCATCGGTCGATTGAGCATCCAGCGATAACGAAGCAGAGATATTCTGTTCTGAAACGCCGAGCGGCCCTTCCGCATTGGCTGTGGGATCAGCAACAAACGCTGCATTGAGCTCGTCGGGTGTTGGTTCAGGCGTTTCACCATCGAGCATGGGATCTGCTTGAAACGTACGTGCGCCCGGTACCTCGCCCCACTGTCCTGCAAATCCGTGTGATTGCTGCCGGGGGGCGAGTGTATTGGCTTGATGCCAATCTTTTTTTGGGGCACGCGCCCGTTCATCAGACAAAATCATCACCACCACCAGCCAGTACCATTTCACCGGTGTCGGCTAACTTACGGGCCTGACGCATAATTTGCTTTTGCGCCTCTTCCACATCCGCCAAGCGCATGGGGCCCTTGGCCTCCATGTCATCGATAAACATCGATCGGGCACGTGATGACATGTTGTCAAAGAATTTTGATTTCACTGCTTCATCCGCCCCTTTTAATCCGACCATCAATAGATCGGGCTCGACCGCACGCATCAATACCTGGATGCTGCGATTATCACAGCCGGCAAGGTTGTCGAACGTAAACATATTGTCTTGAATCTTCATGGCGAGTTCGCTATCAGATTGCTCAACGCCGCTGATGATCCCCGCTAGAGGGGTAGTCTTAGTAAAGTTCAAAATTTTTGCGGCCGCTTTGACGCCACCAAAGCTAGATGAGGCACCTGCCGCACTGGCCGCAAATTGTTGCTTCAACACCGTTTCAAGTTCTTGCATCGCCGCTGGCGGAACGGTATCTAAATTTGCAATGCGAGCGACAATTTCAGGGCGATTTTCAGCCGGCAGAAAATTTAAAACATCAGCGGCGATTTCCGAATCCAACACCGACAAAATAATCGCCACTACTTGCGGATGTTCCCCACGAATCATCTCGGCGATTGAGCGTGAATCCATCCAACGCAAGATATCTAAACCGCGGCTAGAGTTACCCGGCATGATGCGTCCTAACACGGAAGCCGCCTTGTCTGGTCCGAGTGCTTTTTTAAGCACTGACTCCACATAATCATTCACTTCCAAACCAAGATAGGTTTGGTTCTTGATCGTCGAAATAAAATCGTCCAGTACCGCACTGATGGCATCTTGCGAAATATCGGCAACAGACACCATCGCAGCACCCAGGGGCTGCACTTCTTTGGGATTGAGATACTGAATGATATTGGCCGCCTCTTGCTCGCCCAACAACAGCATCAAAATCGCTGCGCGCTGCATGTTGGTGATCTGCGCGAGCTCGGCGCGCAGGGCTTCACTCATCGGCGCAGAACCGTTAGGTGCATCATCATCCTTTTGTTTCGCCTCAGCCATCACATTCACCTATTCGTTGTTCTTAATCATGTTCTTTAGAACGCTGGCTACACGGGCCGAATCATTCGACACCAGCATGCGCACTAGAGCAACCTTGTCATCATACGAAGCTGCGGTATCCAACATCTCAGCCGAGATCGTCGGCTTTTTAGGTTTGGAGGACTGCAACTTTTGCTTAAAATCTTCTAACTGCTCTGCTTCTGATTTTTCGACTTCCACTGGTGCATTCAGCGCCGGATCATTTTCTGCTGGCGCCGGTAGAACCGGTTTAAAGTGGTGCGGGATCTGCACGATGACTGGTTGACGTGGTGCGGTTTTACGCATGATGGGGCGCAATACTGCTAACCACAAGATGAAAAAAATCACCATGACTAGCGAAAACTTTGACACATCAACAATCAGCTCATCCATGCGGTGACTTCGTACCGTTTAACCGGCCAGATCCTGTTTGATCATGCCCTTTAACACACTCGCCACACGGCCCGAATCTTCTTGCACCAACATGCGAATCAAGGCTACTTTGTCATCATACGTGTTCGCCGTGTCCAACATATCCGCTGAAATACTCGATTTTTTGGGGGCGGCAGATGCCTTAAGGCGCGCTTTAAAATCATCTAGCGATTCACCCTCAGCCATCGTGACACCATCTTCTTTGCTTTCATCCTCTGCACCCTCGCCTTCGCCTGCTGCAGCTGCCGCTTCACCCTCCGCCGCCTGCGCTTGCTCGCCCTCAGGACCAGCGAGTGCCACCGCCGGCGCAGGTGGCTGCGGCAAATAAGCACGCACCACTGGACGCACCACGGTAAAGAGTAGGGCGATCAGAACAAACGTCGCTAAGCCCACTTTTAAGCTACTCACCACCATGTCGT
>CAWUMP010000056.1:0-11926 GCA_963923385.1 uncultured bacterium
GAAAATCTGCGTTTAGCGGCACAGCGACAAGAACCGCTGTGGCACGCTTTCTTACCCGTATCACGCAGCGTGTTAGCACGTGAAGGCGCAGAGGCTTTGCTCGAGCGCTTTGGTTTGCAAGCGCACGCAACCACCTTGGCCGGCCATCTATCACATGGTGAACAACGACGCCTAGAAATTGCGGTGGCCTTGGCCAGTCAACCCAAAGTATTGCTACTTGATGAGCCGACGCAAGGTATGTCACACGGGGACACGCAAGCAACCGCAGACATGATTCGTGGACTGGCCGGCCAGTTGACGATTTTGTTGATCGAGCATGATATTGATGTAGTGATGAATCTTTCTGATCATGTGGTCGTGATGCATCAAGGTCAAAAATTAGCCGAAGGCACACCGCAAGCGGTGCGCGATAACGCGGCTGTGCAGCGCGCGTATTTGGGTGGGGCACCCACATGCTAAGCCTGAGCGCGATTCATACTTACTATGGTCTATCGCATATTTTGCAAGGTGTCTCGCTGCAATTGGGTGCAGGCGAAGTATTGGGTCTGTTTGGTCGCAATGGGGTCGGCAAAAGCACACTGATTAAAACCATTGCTGGCTGGGTGGTGCCCACGCAAGGCAGCATAACCTTCGATGGCGTGTCGATCGCGGGACTGACGCCCGACCGTATTTGTCGGCAGGGTATTGGCCTGGTGCCAGAAGACCGACGAATTTTTCCGGGTCTGAGCGTAGAAGAAAACCTACGTCTTGGTTTGATGCAAGCACCGCATCGATCGCGGGCTGCCGCACAGCACGCGCTAGATCAAACGTTTTCGCGCTTTCCTCGGTTGGCAGAGCGCCGGCATCAAATGGGCACCACCTTGTCTGGTGGTGAACAACAAATGTTGGCCATCGCGCGGGTGCTGGTTGGTACGCCACGCTTATTGTTGATCGATGAACCCACGGAGGGGTTAGCGCCGATGATTGTCGATGAGATTTTTCAACTGATCGCCAGCTTACGTACCGAGGGCGTATCGATTTTGTTGGTAGAACAAAATGTGATGCGCGCCATGCCGGTGTGCGATCGTATTGTTGCCCTGGAGCGCGGCACGGTTGTGTTTGAGGGACAAGCGCAATCTGCGTCAGACCGCGAGCGTTTAGTGGCTGCGATCGCTGTTTGAACGCACGATAAAGAAAAAGACGTTGTAGGGAGAGAACGCGATGTTAGATTTAGGCACGACATTTTTGCAAAGTGTTGAACGTCGACCTGATGCGCTGGCAGTGGTTGATGGTCAGACACGATTCACCTATGCGCAGTGGTTAACCCGAATTCGCGCAGTGGCCGGGGGACTGGCCCAGCTAGGCCTCAAGCGCAATGATCACTTGGTGGTCGCTATGCAAAATCGCTGGGAGATGGCGACGTTGCATTGGGCCTGTCAATTTCTTGGTGTGATCGTGACACCACTCAATTGGCGCGCGAAGGGCGATGAAATTGATTACTGCGTGCTTGATGCGGAGGCACGTGCCATTGTGTTTGAACCCGCCAGTGCGGAGGCCGTTGCACAAAGTGCGGCCTGCGCAAACTTACCGCGCATTGCAGCGCTCGGTGCGCAGGGTGGCACGCTGGGTTTTGATTCGCTGCTCAGCGCTACGCCGCTGAGCGACTGTTTGGCTAGCGCAGAAGATTGGTCGTTGATGCTCTACACCTCGGGTACCACGGGTAAACCCAAAGGCGTGCCACGGCGACATCGCGCAGAGCGTGCGGCAGCCTTAGCGCAAGTGGCGCAGTATCGCTATCGCGTTGGCGAAGTGTCTTTGGGTGTAATGCCGATGTATCACACCATGGGAGTACGATCTTTGTTAGCCAGCGCGTTGGTGGACGGCGCGATCGTTTGTTTACCACGCTTTGACACCGCCTCGACACTCCGGTTAATTGCTGCAGAACGCATCACCAACTTATTTTTAGTGCCGACCCTGTATCACGATTTGTTAGCTGATCCGGCTTTTGCGCAGACCGATATTCGTTCGGTGCGTACCTTGGGCTTTGCGGGTGCGCCCATGGCTGATGCGTTGTTACAACGACTGGAGGCGGCATTTCAACCGCAGCTGTTTGTGAACCACTACGGCTCGTCTGAGGGGTACACCTTTAGTATCGATCAAGACGCACCACGCAAACCCGGCAGCGCTGGCCGTGCTGGTTACAGCGCACGTATTCGCGTCGTGCAGCTTGATGGCGATGGCGTAAAGCGCGGCCCGACGGATTGCGTTGCCCCTGGTGAAGAGGGCCAAATCATCGCCGACCTTGCTGGCGATGAAGCGTTTGAAGGTTACTGGAAACGTCCCGATGCGGATGCAAAAGCATTGCGTGCGGGTTGGTATTTCACCGGAGACACTGGTTATATGGATGCCGATGGTGATTTATTCGTTACTGGTCGAGTCGATGACATGATCATTTCTGGGGGAGAAAACATCTCACCAGTCGATATTGAATCGGTGCTGTCGTTTCATCCAGCCGTGGATGAGGTTGCGGTGGCAGGCTTGCCTGATCCGCGATGGGGACAAAAAGTGGTGGCATTTATTAAAACCAAAGCGCAGGTGGATGCTGCTGGTTTGGATGATTATTGTCGTCAGTCTGCGTTACCCAACTACAAACGACCTCGCGAGTATGTTTTTGTTAAAGCGGTACCGAAGTCACCTGTCGGAAAAATTTTGCGCCGTAAGCTGATCGCGGGCGAATTTGAACGGATCTAAGGTGGGGTACCTGCAGATCAAGGCGTTCAATATCGACCGCTCAAGCGATGTCGGATCGAATCGGTCAACCGTGATAGGCTTAACGCGTTAATTCAATCGAGCCCGTTTGGGTTCGTTTCCCATTTAGTCCCAGGAGGACCACTAAAATGTTCAAGCAAAAACTCGTTGTTGCCCTAATCGCCTCAGCTTTTACTGCCAGCGTATTGGCGCAAGCCCCAGCCCCAGCGCCCGCTGCACCGGCCGCTCCTGCTGCTGCTCCTGCTGCACCGGCTGCCGCTCCTGCAGGCGAAGCCACACCGGCCAAAGGCAAGAAAGCCAAGAAAGCCAAGAAAGCCAAAAAGGCTGCGCAGTAATCGTTCAACGCCGCGTTTCGCGGCTTGGCACACCAAAGGCCTGTGGGAAACCGCAGGCCTTTGGCGTTTGTATTGCCATCCTCTTTCAATCCTTTAACAACCCTTTGCCAACCCTTTGCCAACCCTTTGCCAACCCTTATGTGACCTTTTTGCAGCCCTTTAAAAAATAAAAATGTCGATATCCCCACCAATTTTTTTCTTGTCCCCGTATTCGTTGTTGATGCGTGGTGGGTTGTTATTCATGTATTTATTTTTTTCAGTGGGCACAGCCTCCGCGCAATCTGAAAGTACAGAACGCGCGCCGTTTGTCACTACACCACTTGAGGTGGTGCAACGCATGCTCCTCTTGGCCAAGACCGGGCCAGGCGATGTGGTCTTTGATTTAGGTTCGGGAGATGGGCGCATCCCAATCGCAGCAGCCACAATGGGCGCGCGTGGTGTGGGTTTAGAGCTCGATCCTGCGCTGGTGCAGCTCAGCCAACGTCTGGCATTGGAAGCCGGTGTAGCGCAGCGCACCGAATTTCGTGTGCAAGATGTGCTGCAAGCCGATCTGTCATCAGCCAATGTAGTGACGGTTTTTTTATTGCCTTCATTGATGTCGCGTTTGATGCCAAAGCTCATGACCGAGTTGCGACCAGGCTCACGTGTGGTCACACACGCGTTTTATTTTCCCAGCTGGAAGCCGGATCAAATGGAGCAAGTGGCGGTACAAGCGCGGCACTATGGCGTTGGTGATTCTGCACAAATCATGTTGTGGATAGTGCCAATGAATGTGCGTGGGCGTTATCTTGCGCAAGATCGCTTCGGACAATGGCAATTCACTGTCCATCAGAATTTTCAGGAAATTGAAATCGAAGGCTCGCTGAATGGTCAGCCAGTTCAATTTCAGTCAGCACGTTTGCAGGGTACCCAGGTACGCTGGCAGGCTGAAGTCATGCGCGATGGTCAGCGTATACCAGTGCAATTTGAGGGCGAGGCTCTCGATCAAGGCGGACTACAAGGTCGCGTGCTTTCTGAGAAAAGTGCACAGCCATTTTTCGCTAGGCGACAGCCTTAACCGATACCCTCTGGTCCATGTGTTGGTGATGGTCGTCGGCATGGTGAGCGCATCACAACGCATCGCAACGCATCACATCCAATCACCCCCGACGCGCGGTGTCGTTTATAGCACCTTGCCCGGATTCATTCGTGCGTTTGGATCAAGTGCAGCTTTAATTTGCTTCATGAGTGTGAGCTCAAGCGCACTCTTGTGATGCTGAATTTCTTCGCGTTTGAGTTGACCCAAGCCGTGTTCGGCAGAGATCGAGCCATTGAGTTTTTCAACCACGGCATAGAGCACCGCATTCACTTCTGCGCGACGTGCGATCAACGCTTGGGTTTCTTCGGCTGACGGCATGCCAATGTTGTAGTGCAAGTTACCATCGCCGATGTGTCCAAAAATATAGCCCACGCAGCTGGGAAACGCTTTGCGCAGTGCGCCCATACCTTCGTCAACGAGTTGGCCAATACACGAAATGGGCACCGAAATATCGTGCTTCACATTTGAAAATTGTGCCTCTGGAATGGTTTCGCGAATATTCCATAGGGCTTGTGCTTGCGCCGTGCTGGAAGCAAGCGCCACATCGTGAATCAGACCCGCATCAATACAGGCACTCAATGCAGATTCCGTTCGCGCCATGAGCGCTTCTTGTGTGCCGCCATCGGTGGCTTCGGCTAATACATACCATTCATACGGCTGTGACAAAGGATCAGGCGTGCCTGGTCGAAATGCCATCACTGATGTAAGGCAGACGCGTGAAATGAGTTCAAACGCAGTGAGTCGGTCACCTATGCGAGCGCGTAACGCGGCCAGTAACTCGACAGCGGCTTGCGGGCTCTCGAGTGCAATCCAAGCGGTGACAGAAGCACTGGGTTTGGGAAACAGTTTCATCACGGCTGCGGTGATGATGCCTAAGGTGCCTTCTGCGCCGATGAACAAATGCTTTAAGTCATAGCCGGTATTATTTTTACGTAAGCCTTTTAAGCCATGCCAAATCTGGCCGTCTGGTAACACGACTTCGAGTCCGAGACACAAATCGCGCGTGTTGCCATAACGCAGGACGCCAACACCGCCTGCATTGGTCGATAAGTTGCCGCCAATTTGGCAACTCCCCTCAGCGGCTAACGAAAGCGGAAACAATCGATCCGCTGCATCCGCGGCCTCTTGTAGGGTTTGTAATACGCAACCTGCTTCAACCGTCATGGTGTCGTTGAGCGCGTCGAGTTCGCGAATGCGCTGCATTCGCGAGAGCGATAACACGACCTCTGGTCGCTTGTTTGTTTGGGTAAGCGGAACCGATCCGCCAACTAAGCTGGTATTACCCGATTGCGGCACGATGGCCAGATCGTGTTCTGCACACAAAGCAACACAGCGCGACACTTCTTCAGTACTTGCGGGCCGGAGTACAGCCAAAGCCTCACCGGTATACACGCGACGCCAATCGGTGCAAAAGGGCGCAGCATCAGCACCAGTGAGCACATGGGCAGGGCCGAGGATTTCGCGAAACTGCGCAAGTTGCGCGTTTGCATGGGGATTGAGCGGGATCGAGGTCATGCCGGTATTATCGCGGTTCGTTGTGGCTGCGGCCACGCTCATTGACGAAACAGGAGTGGCTTTTGAGCACAATTGGACACGCATTGATCGATCCGGCGGCTGGGCCAACCCCATACGCCCCTGGGGTACCCGCACGCACCACAGAGGAAGCCATTTTGTCGCGCCGTAGCTTGCGTGCGTTTAGTGATCGCCCAGTGCCACGTGCGCTCATCGAAGAATTGTTAGCGCTCGCCAGTCGCGCGCCATCTGGCACCAACGTACAGCCCTGGAAGGTTCGCGTCATCGCTGGCGAAGTGCGTGAACGTGTGGTGCAAGCCATGCTGGCACAAGTTGCGCAAAGTGGCGAAGGCGAAATGAAGCCGCCGTACGATTATTACCCGACCCAATGGCGCGATCCGTATTTGGCGCGTCGGCGTAAAGTGGGTTGGGATTTATACGCCTTGCTTGGACTCAAGCGCGAAGATAAATCCGGAATGGCGAATCAACACGCCCGTAACTACAAATTTTTTGACGCACCGATTGGCTTAATTTTTACGATGGATCGTGATCTGTCGACGGGCGCGTTTCTTGATTACGGTATGTTTCTACAAAACCTAATGTTAGCGGCACGCGCCAAAGGCTTAGATACCTGTCCACAAGCAGCGATTGCGAATGCACACGAGGTGTTGCGTCGTGAGTTACAGATTCCGGAGATTGAACAAGTCGTGTGTGGCATGTCGTTAGGTTACGGCGCCTCGGCCATCGAAAACACTTTGGTGACGGTGCGTGAGCCCGTCGCTGCGTTTACGCAGTTTCTGGGTTTACCTGAATGACGGTTGTACGCGTGATGGCACGCCTCTTTAAGCGCCTGTATTTGTTTAGCGGTGCACACAGCCTGCGCACCCAACATGGGTGCTGCAGATGGGTTGGTGTGCTGTGTGCATTGGCCGCGATTCAAGTCTTTGCTCAACCAGCCACTGTGCCTGCTTCAACATCCACTGCTGCACCTACAACAACGGCATCGCCGGCACAAAAACCCATTCTCATCGGAGCGGTGATTTCGCAAACTGGTATGTTGGCCGATTTGGCCACGCCGATGCGTGATGCGTTGTTGATGTGGCAAGAGAAGGTGAATGACTCGGGCGGCTTGTTGGGTCGACCGATTGAGCTACGTATTTATGATGATGGCAGTGAAGCAACGCGTTCGACGCATTTGTATGAGCTATTGGCGCGCGATGATCAAGCTGACATTCTGATTGGCCCGTTTGGCTCGGCGGCAACTTCGATGGCGGTGGCTGTAGCGGATCGAACACGTCGCGTCATGATCAATACAACCGGTACCTCGCCAGCCATTCATAAACGTTCACCGCGTTGGACGTTTCAACTGCCTCCAACCTCCGATCGCATGACGGCGGGGCTCGTCCCATTAGCGCGCGCAGCTGGTATAAAAAGTTTTACGCTCGCGGCACGCGATGAACCGGCAGCGGCAGATTTACTCGCACGTTTACGTGATGCAGCAGAACCCGCAGGCCTATTGATTCGACCGACGACGTATTACACGCCAGGTAATTTAGTCGATCTTGCCCCGTATGCCGCGCAACTCAAGCCCGAGGGCGTAGAAGCCATGCTCAGTCCTGCCAATGCGCGAGAAGCGGCGAATCTTTTGCGCGGGTTAAAGGCGGTGGATATCTCACCGCGTTTGTTTGTTGCCACGGGGGTGACCGATCCGGAGTACATCGCTCAAGTGGGTGTTGATGCGGAATACTCGCTTGGATTTTCAACCTATGAGCCGGTGCTACGTACACAGGGCAATGCTGCGTTTGTACGGATGTGGCGCGCTCGTTATAAAAGTGCCCCCGGATTTTCTGCAGCTGCCGGTTGGGCTGCAGGGCAACTGATTGAAGCTGCGGTCGCGCAAGCGCAAAGCGTCGCGCCATTGGTGTTACGTGAAGCGCTCTTAGGTCTTGAAACGCAGACGGTGTTGGGGCCGTACAAAGTCAACGCCGACGGTGCACAACTCGCAGCGCAACCATTTATGGTGCAGATTCTTCAAGGGCGTCGTGAAGTCGTGTGGCCTGAGACAGTGGCCAGTGCGCAAGCAGTGTTACCGATGCCCACCTGGGACAAGCGTCCACGCTTTGGTCGTCGTTAGCGTGTGGCTAGATTGATGTCGAGTCGTTCGGCGTCTGCGAGCGCGTGGCGCGCTTTGTGGTTACCTGTTAGTGCAACGTTGGCGATTCAAACCGTCGGTGCTCTAGCAATTTATTGTGCGCCTGTGATGGCACCGGTTGCTGGACCAGCCCTGGGTGTGCCTGCATCGTGGATCGGCTATTACATCGCCTTACTTTATATGGGCAGTATGTTTAGTTCGGTGATTGCGGGCACTTGGGTGGCACGCTTTGGCGCTGTACGGGTGTCGCAAATTGGGCTGCTCTTCAATGCCGTCGGCTTGTTTGGCGCAAGTGTGGGTTGGTTGCCCTTGGTCGCGTTCGGTGGTTTTTTGGTGGGTGTCGGCTATGGACCAGGCACACCAGCGAGTTCGCATATTTTGTTACGCGCCGCACCACCGGGGTTTGTGGCGTTTACTTTCTCTCTGAAACAAACTGGCGTACCGCTGGGGGCAGCGATTGCGGGTGTGTTAGTGCCTGCCTTGTTGTTGCTCTGTGCTTGGCAAGGCAGCGCAATCGTGATCGGTCTCATGTGTGTATTACTTGCAGTGCTGATTCAGCCCACCCGTCAACGCTGGGATCTGGATCGTGATGCCCAAGCGCCGATGACATTTCGCGGCGTCTTTCGACCATTACGTTTTGCACTCAACGAGCCGCGCTTAATGGAATTGGCGATCACCTCGTTTGTTTTTGGTGGTGTGCAGATTACCTTTGTGGCGTATTTGGTGACATTTCTGACATACGCATTTGATTTGTCGTTGGTGGTTGCAGGGTTGGTGATGGCTGTGTCGCAGTGTGCCAGCGTCGCGGGTCGCGTGCTTTGGGGCGTGGCGGCCGATCGTTGGTTGTCTTCGCGCAAGATGCTTGGTTTATTGGGACTGGGTATGGGTGCTTGCGCGTTACTCACGCTCACTGCCAATGCGCAATGGCCGATCGCGTTGTTGTTTGTTTTTGCTGCGGTGTTTGGCGCCACTGCCGTCGGTTGGAATGGGGTGTTTTTAGCTGAGGTGGCCCGTGTGGCACCCACACGAGTCAGTGAAGCGACCGGTGGTTGTTTGTTCTTTACTTATCTTGGCGTGGTGCTGAGCCCGCCACTTTTTTCAATGTGCTTAAGCGTAGGTGGGAGCTACGCTAACGCCTATGCCATCGTTGGTGCGCCTGCGTTGCTGATGGGCTTGTGGTTACTATTCAACACACGTCACTCACGTGTGGATTAAACCTTCGCAAAGAAATGCGCGTGGTGAACGTACGCGACTGGGTGCTGCCTACGTTAGCGGAGTATTTACGGCTTTCTGAAAGGCTGGACGCGCTGCAAGACGGGCGTGCCATGCGGTGAGTGCTGGATGCGCCGGACGTTCAATGGGCATCGACAACCACAAATGAACAAAGCATCCGAGCGGAATATCCCCCATCGTGAATTGGGCGCCAGCGAGATACGGTTGATGCGCAAGCACGGCTTCTGGAATCGCGAGTAATTTTGCTGTTTCAACGCGACTGGTTTCAATGGCTTTTGCGTCGCGCTGTTCGACAGGGGTACGCACCATGCCCCAAAACACATGACGAAACGCACCGGCGAGTGTCGAGGTACACCAATCCATCCATCGATCGGCGTCTGCGTATTGGCGAAGATCTTGTGGATCTAAGGTGCCTTGACCATAACGACGCGCCAAGTAACGCACCATCGCGTTTGATTCCCAAAGCACGAAGCCATCGTCCTCGAGCGTTGGTACACGTGCATTGGGATTCATCGCTAAATACGCGGCTGTACTGACCACGCCGTGCTGCATACCTGCATCAATGCGTTCGTAGGCCAGACCACATTCTTCAGCGGCCCACACCACTTTCTTCACATTGACCGAGTTGATGCGTCCCCAGATTTTTAGCATCTCGACTTCCTTACGTCATCACGTGTGCTTGATACGCATTGAAGAGCCTGGTATCGCGTGGTGCGGCGTTACGCAGTGTGAGTAATTAGTATCCGACGGCTTGACCATCTCGACGAGGATCGGAGGCAGCCACATATCCGCCGCCCGTTTTCCAGATGAGTTGTGCGCTACCGAAGTCCATATAGCCTTCTTTGAGTTCGGTGAGCTTGTGGCCGCGTTGCGTGAGTTCTTCGAGCACGCTATTCGAGAAACCACCTTCCACATTGACTTCCATGCCTTGCACGATTCTGAACCGTGGACCATCACAAGCGGTTTGCGGATTTTGTTGATAGTCAGCCATCCGCACCATCACTTGCACATGACCTTGTGGTTGCATGGTGCCGCCCATCACGCCAAAGCTCATCACTGGTTGACCATCCTTTGTGACAAAGCCAGGAATGATGGTTTGATAGGGTCGCTTGTTAGGCCCAACCTGATTGGGATGATCAGGTGTAGTGACAAAACAAGCGCCGCGGTTTTGTAGCGAAATTCCGGTACCTGGCACCACCACACCAGAACCAAAGCCCATGTAATTCGATTGAATCAACGACACCATCATGCCGGAAGCATCAGCGGCGGTGAGGTACACCGTGCCACCACGCGGTGGCGTGCCATGACCAAAGTCTTGCGCTTTTTTCATGCTGATTAAATTTGCGCGCGATTTGAGATACGCCGGATCGAGCAATACCTGAGGGTCAAACGCCATGTGCGCGAGATCGGCAACATAACGACGTGCATCGGCAAACGCTAACTTCACGGCTTCGATTTGTAGATGCAGACTATCCGCGCCATCGAGCGCGTGACTACGCACATCAAAGTGCGACAAAATTCCTAGCGCGATGAGTGCGATGATGCCGTGCCCATTTGGCGGTAATTCATGCAGTGTGTAGCCGCGATAGTTGACTTCAAGCGGTGGGGTCCAGTCAGCGGTGTGTGCAGCCAAGTCGTCGGTTTGCATCACGCCACCGTGTGCGCAGATATGCGATGAAATTTTTTCTGCTAACTCACCGCGATAAAACGCAGCACCACGTGTAGCTGCGATTTTCTCCAGCGTATTGGCGTGCTCGGGAAGTTTAAATAATTCACCAGGCAAGGGCGCGCGGCCATTGGGTAAAAACGCTTGCGCAAATCCAGGCTGCGCTTTGAGCTCGTTGGCTTGTTGATTCCATTGTTTAGAGATGACTGGCGAGACTAAAAATCCTTCGCGCCCATAGTGCATTGCTGGCTCAAACAGTTTTTCGAACGGCAATTTTCCAAACCGCTCGGAGAGCATCTGCCAACCCGACACGCAGCCTGGTGTGGTGATGGTGTTGGGACCACGCACCGGCATCGCTTTGGCATCTCCAAAAAATTCAGGCGTCCAACCCGCTGGTGAACGACCAGAGGCGTTGATTCCGTGCAGTTGTTTACCGTCCCACAAGATCGCAAATAAATCAGAACCAATGCCATTCGAGACGGGTTCAACCAGCGTAAGCGTAATCGCAGTCGCCAAAATGGCATCGATCGCGTTACCGCCAGCAAGCAGCATGCGTAATCCGGCTTGCGCGGCGAGAGGTTGGGTGGTGGCCACAACGTTGGCTGCCAACAGCGGTTTGCGTGGCCAAGCGTAGGGAAGGTTCCAATCAAAAGGGTAGGTATTCATCATTTCAGTATAGTGGGATGTGTGCGGATTCGCGTGATTACAGTGGATCGTTTCGCCATGTCGATGGCGCGTGCAAGGTGTCGCTGCAAGAGACTAGACACGTGCGGCTTGTGCGAGCGATTGATCAATGTCCCACAGAATATCGTCGAGCGTTTCAAGTCCGACCGATAGACGAATCATGTCTGGGGTTACGCCTGCTTGGCGTTGTTCTGCTTCGCTCATTTGTCGATGCGTGGTCGAGGCCGGATGAATGACGAGTGTTTTGGCATCACCAATATTGGCCAGATGGCTCATGAATTGCGCCGATTCGATAAATTTTTCGCCAGCACGTGCTCCGCCGCGCACACCAAAATTGAGTAACCCCGACGCACCGCGCGGTAAATATTTTTGTGCCAGCGCGTAATACGGATTATCAGGTAGACCCGGATAATTAACCCACGCGACCTGCGGGTGAGTTTGCAAAAAGCGCGCGACGGCTAACGCATTGGCGCAATGGCGCTCCATGCGCAAGGGCAAGGTTTCAAGGCCTTGCGTGA
>CAWUMP010000057.1:0-11844 GCA_963923385.1 uncultured bacterium
GCTTTAATAAAATAGCGCTCACTTACACTTAAGCTATTCAATTACAGTTAGGTATATTTTTTTAAGTGTCAACTAAAATTCCAGTCATGACCCTCTTGCGTTCGGCCCGTCTTGCTATTTGCATCATGCGCGGCGTGATTCGCCAAGCGCTGTGTTGCCAGCGTTTTTTATTCGTTGGCGCCTTGCTCTGGATGGGGGTGTCCGGCCTGAGCCATGCGCAAGCACTGCCCCCGACGGTGGCGCAAGCCCTCAAAGCGGCTGGGATCCCGCTGAGCGCTGTCAGTGTGCGCGTCGAGGCCCTCGATCATGCGCGCAGCAAACCACTCAGTCTTAACGCCGGGCTAGCGATGAATCCAGCTTCGACCATGAAGCTACTCACCACCGCTGCAGCGCTTGAGTTACTGGGCCCGGCGTATCGCTGGAAAACCACGGTGTACCTCAATGCGCCCCTTCGCGATGAGGTATTGAATGGCGATGTGCTGATCAAAGGCCAAGGCGATCCTAAGCTCGATTACGAAGCCTATTGGATGCTACTGCGTGAGCTGCGCCTGCGTGGCCTACGCGACATTCGTGGCGATCTCGTCATCGATCGCTCAGCTTTTGCCGACACCGAGAGCGACCCCGCGCGCTTTGATGGTGATGAGTTACGACCCTACAACGTATTACCCGACGCGTTCCTTATCAACTACAAATCGCTGCGATTTTTATTTTCGCCGGACACCGCGCGTGGCGTGGCACGTGTTGCCGTTCAACCACGTCCACCTGGATTTGAAATCACGCAACAACCACGCTTAGTCAACGAAGCCACCTGTCCCGATGGCCGCGTGTTTCGCGATCGCCTCAAACCGGTGTTCAACACACAACCACGCGCGAGCGCCAGTTTTAGTGGGCAATATGTAATCACCTGTGGGGATCGCGACGTGCATGTGGCGCTATTGAGTCCAAACGATTACGCCGCAGGAATCACGCGCGAACTCTGGAACGAGATGGGCGGGGTTTGGACGGGTCGAGTGCGTGAAGCCCGCGTACCAACAGATGCACGTGTTTTCTACGTGCACGAATCACCACCGCTAGCTGAAATCGTACGCGACATTAATAAGTTTTCGAATAACGTGATGGCGCGCCAATTATTTCTCACTGTCGGCGTCATTGGCACAGACATCCCAGCGCAAGCCAATCTCAGTCAACAACAAATCAAGCAGTGGCTACAAAGTAAATCGATTAGCGCCCCAGAGTTGGTGATGGAAAACGGCGCTGGGCTATCGCGCATTGAACGCATCAGTGCCAACACGCTAACGCAGCTGCTACACACGGCATGGAAAAGTCCGGTGATGCCGGAGTTTGTCAGCTCGCTGCCATTGGTGGCGGTCGATGGCACCATGCGTAAGCGTTTAAAAAACGACGCCATTGCTGGACGTGCGCACATCAAAACCGGTTTACTCAACGACGTACGCGCCATGGCCGGTTACGCGCTCGATCGCGAAGATCGTCGTCACTCGGTGGTGATGCTCATTAATCATCCCAACGCCGTGAATGCACAAGCGGCAATGGATGCGTTACTTGCTTGGGTGCATCAAGGGCAATAGCTCGACCACCCAGAACTACAAACCGAGTTGCCCCCACAAGGCATCGACGCGCGCGCGCACCGCGGCATCCATGGTGATGGGTTGACCCCATTCGCGAGAGGTTTCACCGGGCCATTTGTTGGTGGCATCGATCCCCATCTTTGAACCCAAACCCGACACTGGGCTCGCAAAATCCAAATAATCGATCGGTGTATTTTCAGCGATTAAGGTGTCGCGTGCAGGATCCACGCGCGTGGTGATCGCCCACACCACTTCTTTCCAATCGCGCGCATCGATGTCCTCATCCACCACAACAATAAATTTAGTGTACATAAATTGCCGCAAGAAACTCCACACCCCAAACATCACGCGCTTGGCGTGTCCGGCATATTGTTTTTTCATGCGCACCACCGCCAAACGATACGAACAGCCTTCCGGGGGCAAATAAAAATCCATAATTTCTGGAAACTGTCGCGCAAGTAACGGCACAAATACTTCGTTTAACGCCATGCCTAAAATCGCCGGCTCATCGGGTGGCTTGCCGGTGTAAGTCGAGTGATAGATGGGCTTTGTGCGCATCGCAATTCGCTCGACCGTCAACACCGGAAAACGATCGGTTTCGTTGTAATACCCGGTGTGATCACCAAACGGACCTTCAACGGCAGTTTCGTAGCCGCTGTCGGTTGGATGTATTGCGCCTTCTAATACGACTTCTGCACTCGCCGGCACTTCAAGGGTATTGCCAATGCATTGAATCAGTTCTGTGCGTGCTCCACGCAACAAGCCTGCAAACTGATACTCGCCCAATGCATCAGGAATCGGCGTCACCGCAGCCAGTATCGTTGCTGGGTCTGCACCCAACACCACAGAAATCGGAAATGGCTTGTCTGGGTGTGCAGATAAATGTTCTTGAAAATCCAGCGCACCGCCACGATGCGTTAACCAACGCATGATGAGTTTGTTGCGTCCGATCACTTGTTGTCGATAGATACCCAAATTTTGTCGTGCTTTACGCGGCCCGCGTGTCACGGTCAGACCCCACGTAATCAGTGGCCCCGCATCTCCGGGCCAACACGTTTGGATAGGCAGCTCGGCCAAATCCACCGCAGCGCCTTCGCGCAGCACCGCGTGAAACGGCGCGCTACTCACACGCTTAGGTGCCATATCAAGCACTTTGCTCGCCATCGTTTTGAGTTGTGGCAACTTCGCCCACAGTTCACCCAAGCCTTTGGGTGGCTCTGGTTCTTTTAATGCCGCCAGCAAGCGACCAATATCTCGTAAGGCTTCGCGCTGATCTGCACCCGGTGCAACGCCCATCGCGCGTGCCACACGATCCACCGTGCCAAACAAATTCGCAAGCACAGGTATACGATGGCCGGTTGGTTGTTCGAACAACAATGCTGGGCCACCCGCACGCAATACACGATCGGCCACTTCGGTCATTTCTAGCTGCGGAGAAACCGGTACGCCGATGCGCTTTAACGCACCATCGTTTTCTAGCTGCGCAATAAAATCGCGCAAGTCCCGATAAGCCATACGCTTAGCGCGAGGTCAACGGCATCCCTGCCGTCACCACATAGGAACACACCACACCAATAAAGATCACTGCGCCCACCCAATTGTTGTGACGAAACGCTTTAAAACATCCAGCACGGGTTCGCGTGCGAATGAGCATCCAATGATAGACCATCATGCATCCGGCGACACCTAAACTCAAAAAATATGGCCAGCGAAGCTGCTGCATGGCTCCAACCACGATCAGCAATAACACAGTTACTAAATAACTCAGCATGATGGCCAACACGTCAAAGCGCCCAAACAAAATTGCCGACGTGCGCAAGCCCAAGCGTCGATCGTCGTCACGATCGACCATCGCGTATTCGGTGTCATAGGCAATCGCCCAACACACATTAGCGAACATCATCCAAAAGCAAGTCACAGGTAATGTCGCCAACACCGCCGCAAACGCAAGCGGAATACCAAAACCAAAGGCCACCCCTAAGTACGCTTGGGGCATCACAAAAAAACGCTTGGTGAATGGATAACTGGCCGCGATACACACTGCCAGTATCGACAACGTCTGCGTCAGCGTGTTCAACCACAACAACACTGGTATATACGCCATCAATGCAAGCAGCGCTGCAACCAATAACGCACGACGCGGCTGAATCTCTCCGGTGGCAAGTGGTCGATCGCGCGTGCGCTCGACCTCGCCATCCACATGTCGATCGGCATAATCATTGATCGCGCAACCCGCTGAGCGCATCAATAACGTGCCAACACAAAAAATAAGGAGCTTGGTTGTATCAGGCAACCCCTCGCTGGCGATCCACAGCGCCCATAAGGTTGGCCATAACAACAATAACGTTCCAATCGGTTTATCTAAGCGCACCAAGCGGGCATATGCCATCCAACCACCACGCGTTGGCTGTGTTGCGGTTGTCGGTGAGACGGTGTTTGGTTGGCGGTTCATCTGAGGCTCAGGCTTTTGCAAAATCACTGCGCGCGCCCAACCAACGCTCCACATGTGCATGCGCCGCTGGCAAGTCGTCTTGCAACAATTGATCTGCTGCCTCGCGCGCCACCGGCACCAAATCTTCATCCAAAGTGAGATCGGCAAAACGCAACATCGGCGCGCCACTTTGACGTTCACCCAAATATTCTCCGGGACCACGAATGCGTAAATCTTCGCGCGCCAACGCAAATCCATCACTCAACTCATAGATGGCCTTCAATCGGGCCCGCGCGCCCTCGGACAGCGGTGTGGCATACAACAAAATGCAATCGCTTTGAATCTGCCCGCGCCCCACACGACCACGCAATTGATGCAATTGCGCCAAGCCAAAACGTTCTGCATGCTCAATCACCATCAACGAGGCGTTGGGCACATCGACACCCACTTCAATCACCGTCGTTGCTACCAAGAGTTGTAACGCACCGCGTTTAAACGCATCCATCACCGCTGCTTTTTCCGCCGCAGGCATCCGACCATGCAATAAACCCACATGCACTTCTGGCAAGCAAGCGCGAAGCTCGGCATCAGCATCGATGACCGTTTGTAAATCTAAGGTTTCAGACTCTTCAATCAGCGGACACACCCAATACACCTGCTGACCAGCGGCGCAGGCTTCACGCACTCGCACCAACACTTCATCACGTCGTGCATTGGCCACCAAACGCGTGCGTACCGGCGAACGTCCTGGGGGCAGCGCATCGATCACCGAGACATCCAGATCAGCGTAATAACTCATCGACAAAGTACGTGGAATCGGTGTGGCGCTCATCATCAGTTGATGCGGCACAATCCCCTCGGCCGTCGCTTTACGTCGCAAAGCCAAGCGCTGCTGCACACCAAATCGATGCTGTTCATCGACCACAGCCAACGCCAAACGCTGAAACACCACATCTTCTTGAAATAATGCATGGGTGCCGATCGCGATCTGCGTTTCACCTTGCGCAATCGAGGCCAACACTGCACGTTTTTCTTTACGCCCCAGGCCGCCATGTAACCAAGCGATACGCACGCCGAGCGGTGCCAGCCACTCAGAAAACTTACGATGATGTTGCTCACCCAAAATTTCGGTGGGGGCCATCACCGCTGCTTGTGCACCTGCATCGACGGCAGCCAGTGCGGCAATCGCAGCGACAATCGTTTTGCCACTCCCCACATCACCTTGTAACAAACGCTGCATCGGATGCGGCGCGTTCAAATCGATAAGAATTTCTTCTAAACAACGCTGTTGTGCCGAAGTTAGCTGAAACGGCAGTTTTGCTAAAAACTGACGCATTGTTGCACCATCTCTAGCCAACACGGGTGCGAGTCGTTCACGACGCGCAAGGTAGTGCAAACGCATAGATACTTGCTGCGCCACTAACTCATCAAACTTAATGCGCTGCCACGCTGGATGCGTACGTTGCCCCAACGCTTGCATATCCTCTGTGGGTTTGGGTAAATGCAAAGCACGTACAGCGTGTTCAAACGACATCAACTGATAACGTGCGAGCATCGATGTCGGCAAGGTTTCGTGTAACGGTAGTGCTTCTAACGCACGATGAATCAATGTGCTCAGCGTGCCCTGCCCTAAACCGGCTGTGGTTGGATAAACCGGAGTCAATGCCTTGGATAATGGTGTGCCACGCGCCACGATACGGCAACGCGGATGCGGCATTTCGGCACCGAACCAACCGCGTCGCACTTCACCAAAAGCCCGCACTAACTCGCCTTGATTCAGCGCGCGTTCAAACTGTGCGCGCTGACTCGGGTAAAAATTAAAAAATCGCAGCGCGATGGGGGTGTCACCAGATAAGGCATGCACCACCAACTGCCGTTTGGGTCGATAGGCGAGTTCAACACGCAACACCTGCGCCTCAATCAACACCGGCACGCCCAAAGGCGCGTCGTCGATGGCGGTGAGCGTGGTTTCATCTTCGTAGCGCATGGGTAAATGCAGCACTAAATCCATGCGTCGATGCACACCGATTTTGGCCAGACGCGGCGCCAGCGCAGCCGAAAAATCTCCAGCAAAGCGCTTCAGTTTTGTGCTGACAGCCTGCACGAGACGCGACATCAAACTTACTGCCGGACGCCCTCGATCTGAATCACCACCCGAATATCATCGGCAATGATGCGATTCGCCACCCCGTACGATACGTCCCACAAACTGCGCCGTAGGGTGGTTTCAAAATCCCCTCCACATACTTCGCGCTGCAAGCGTGGATGGGTATAGCAACCAAAGCCAATGGCCTTCAGTGTGACTGGATGGGTTTTACCGCGCATGCTCAGCTGCCCAATGATTTCATTGGGACGATCACCATCAAAACGCACTTCGTTCGCGATAAATTTTGCGCTCGGGTGATTGGCAACATCAAAAAAATCGGCACTCTTTAAATGCGTATTAAATGGCGCAACACCCGTGTTGATGGCGTTCATATCGATGGTCATCTCAACGCGTCCGGTTTTAGCCGCTCGATCCAGCGTAACCTCGCCCTCCACTTTGTCCCAGCGGCCGCGACTGGTTGATACGCCAAAATGTTTGGTTTCCCACATCACAAAGGTATGCATCGGGTCGGCTTTGTAGGTCGCCGGTTGTGCAAGGGCAACGCTACACAGCACGCTTAACAGAATAAAAATGGCAGACTGAAACATGGACATTCTCCTCATCAGATAACGAACAAAAGACCCAACGCGGTTAAAAGGATCACGACCTTCTCACGCTCGGAAAAATTTCTATAAACGCGCAACGCCCGTCAGCACCAAACGCAAGCGCACCTGCACGTCATTCGCCACCACACTCACGTCACTCCAATCGCCCTCGCCAATGCGAAAATCAAGGCGTTTGATCACGAAGCTTCCCACCGCCACAGTCTCGCCTGCTTGTTGCGTTAAGGTCACCGGCACCACCACTGGGCGCGACACCCCTTTGATACTTAAGTTGCCCAAAACCTCGAAGCGACCACCGCCCAAGGCTTTCACACTGGTCGATTGAAATTGCGCTTTAGGAAACTTCGCTGTGTCAAACCAGCTGCCTTGTTTGAGTTCGCGCGCAGTTTCTGCATCACCAATCGCCACGCTGTTTAAATCCACGTCAAAAGCGATGCGTGCCGCTTGCAGTTGACGCGGATCAAAATGCACTTGTGCATCAAACCGCGCAAATCGTCCCTCCACCGGGACATTCATCTGCCGGCTGGTAAATGCAATTTCGCTACGCGCGGGCTGTAGTTTTTGTTGCGCCTGCGCACCCAATGGGACAAGCAAGATCGCAGTCAAGATCCCGGTCAGCCAGTATTGCGACAGTTGCATTGCATCCCCTTGTTGGTTAACACAGCCTTGGCCCGGAAGGCGTGGTTGACGCCGCAGACTCGGCGTACGTCAAAAAATTCGAGGCGCACCCCGCGCCGAAAATCTTCTAGTCGATGATTTTAGCCTCCGCTGCACTGTGATCCCAATTTTTCTGTTCCGGTGTCACAATCTCGAGCAAGCGCTTTATCCACATCCCGACCATCCACTGGCCCCTCACCGGGTACTGTAATGACCACTCACCACCGATTGCATTTGTCTACCAAACCCGCACTCTGGAGGGGGTTCCTCAAACCCCAAGCGCTGGCTTGGTGTTTATCCACACTACTATCACTGACCCACGGAGTTGCGATGGCGATCGAAGAACCCGCGTTTGATCGAATCGAACAATCAGAGCCCTTCGAAGTGCGCCAATACCGCAGCATGATTGTGGCTGAAACATTCGTCGATGCAGAGCTCGATCAAGCATCGAACATTGGCTTTCGGCGAATTGCTGATTATATTTTTGGTAACAATCGCTCGCGTAGTGGTAGCACCGAGAATGAAAAGATCGCGATGACAGCACCCGTGACAGCAGCGCCTGCTGAAAAAATTGCCATGACCGCGCCGGTCACGATGGAGCCGCAACAACCAGATGCCAGCATCAACGCCAAACGTTGGCGAATCCATTTTGTGATGCCCGCGCAATACCAACTCAGCACGCTGCCGCAACCAGTCAATAACGATGTGCTTCTACGCGAGATTCCAGCCAAACGCTACGCCGTTTTAGTTTTTTCTGGATTTGCGGGTCAACAAAAAGTCCAAGAAAAAACAGAAGAATTACTGTCATGGATGCGCTCGAAAAAACTTCAAGCAATTGGCGCACCACAACTCGCACGCTACAACCCGCCGTGGACGCTGCCGTTTTTTCGTCGTAATGAAATCCTGATCGAAATCAGTCATCCTTAAACCGAGCACCACCTGCTTTACATGCTTGCTACTGCGCTGCCTTTACTTGCTTTCTTTATTTTTTTATTGCTCACGCTGGTATTACGGCAACGTGTCATCCGCGGGCCTTGGCTGTTTTTATTACGTAGTTTTTTTCCGAATTGGCGCTTTTATCATCGCGTGGGTGCCTTACCCGTATTGTATGTACGCTTTGCCGATCAAACCCAAGGATGGTCGGCGTGGTATGGCAGTGTGCCGCGCGCGCAGCGTCGTGCAATCCATTTTGTGCATAACCCAAACAACAACCTCGCCCTCGCCAATCAAAATTTAGTCGAGCATCTATTTGCCGACTTACAAGAATGTCACGACGCGCAGGCGTTACGTCAGTACGTGAGTTATCGATTGGTCACTGCGCTGGCGAAAGACCGCGCACTGCAGGCGCACGCGGCGCTTGGTCGCGTTGTTGGACCAGCGCTTCAATTTCAATTTGAACTGCGCGTGATTCCGCCCTACGGCATCGCCAGCTCAGACACCACCGTGCTCACTTCACCCGTGTTACCGGCGTAAATGGACAGTGGCCTCACACTGGCGGTGCGCGCGCTCGAGTGTCTGTGTGCTTGGAGTCTAGGTATTCAAACCTTGGAGTTTTTACGGCTGCTACCGCACCAACAGTCCGGCGGTGTCTGGTCTTGGGCGATTCAACGCGATGATTTAGCGCACAGCACAACTTGGGTACAACGCGGCTTTGGATTTTTATACAGTCAGCGTATTCACCGATTACATTTGCAATTACGTTTGCTGATGGCCATCAGCCTCGTTGTCGTTGGCGCAACCATTTGGAATAGTAGTTTTTTGCTGCTGAGCACCTTATTGGTTTTGATTCGTTGGCGTGGCGCGTTTAATGGCGGCAGTGATTTCATGACGCTGGTGGTGTTGAGCGGTATTTTTCTTGCCCAAGTGATCGCCCCTTGGTTAGGAAGCGCGCTCGCTTGGAAAGCTGGGCTTTGGTACATCACCATTCATGCGTTGTCGTCGTATTTTTTATCAGGTGCCGTCAAGTTGTTGTACGCCGGCTGGCGTGATGGGCGCGCCTTGCCTGTGCTGCTCAGTGGTGGTTTGTATGGGCCATTAGCAACCGACAGTCTGCTCCGCCATCGTGTGATCGCCATCGGATGCGCTTGGAGTTTTATTCTTTGGGAATGCGCGTTTCCTTTGGCCTTATTTGATCCGCGTGTCACCGCCCTGTGGTGTGTGGTCGGCGCAGGATTTCACTGGATGGTGTTTTGGTATTTTGGCTTGAACCGTTTTTTCTGGGCTTGGTTATGTACCTATCCTGCGCTGATTTATTGCGCGACACAGTTACCACGCGTCTTACAAAGTCAGACCTAATACAGCAAGCTGTATTGTTAGACCTAATACAACGCGCTGTATTGATTGATCCAGCCCTATTGCCGAGATTGAATCGGCGGGATACGTAACATCCACAACAATACAGCGCGCCCCGCTCTGAGGATTGGATACAGCAGGCGAGCAATCCAACGCCGCCGAAACAATCCAACATGCAGACGGTTCATTAGTCCGCTGCGGCTCGAACAACACGCCAACACATGCATGGCATCAGCACCCACGTACACGACGTGATCAAGCACCACCAACAGCCCCTGATCAAACACGTAGCCTTGCGCTTGGTATTGCGCTAAGCGCGCATCGTCGCACCGTGCGCTCAGCCACTCCACCGCACCTGCGGCTTGCTGCAATCGCACATGGCGCTGGTAGGCGGCACAGGCAGGGCAAGCGCCGTCGTAGATGATCAACATCATCACACCTTGAGTGAAATCGTCGACATGTCAGGCGTTCTGCGAACACCAAGAACAAGCGTCGTTGCTATACTCAGCGCAGGATGTATCACGGATTTTTTTCGTTGAGCCACAGCCGCGCGCCCCAGGATTTTGTAGTGACAACACCGCGGCAGTTTTGTTGCCCCCACATGGAGTGTTGCATGCCACGATTTTCTTCATTTGAGATGTGTTTAAAGTTGTTGGTGTTATTGATGTCGTTCATGCTTTGCACGACCACACTTTATGCGCAAGCTTATCCAAATAAACCAGTGACTGTAATTGTGCCGCAAGCACCTGGCGGCGCAAACGATACGGTTGCACGTGTGGTCGCCGCTAAGCTCTCAGAACAAATGGGGCAGCAATTTCTGATTGAAAACCGCACGGGCGCCGGTGGTAACGTGGGTTCAGCCGCCGCAGCCAAAGCACCCAAAGATGGTTACACCTTAATTTTGACGGTGGGCAGTTCGCACACCATTAACCCGGCGCTGTTTCGTCAGCCTGGGTTTGATCCAATCAAAGACTTCGAGCCGATCTCATTGGTGGCAACTGCCCCCTATGTGCTGGTCGTGAATAACAACATTCCCGCGCGTAACGTGGCTGAGCTGATCACCTGGATTCGTGCGCAATCACAACCAGTGAATTACGCCTCCGCAGGTAACGGCACGTTGAATCACTTGTTTGCCGAGATGTTTAAATCTGCGACGGGTCTGAATCTCGTTCACATTCCGTATAAAGCGGCGGCCGCATCGGTCACGGACGTCGTGAACGGACAAATTCCGCTGGCGTTTGCGAGCCTGCCTGCGGTCACACCCTTCGTCAAAGGCGGCAAGTTACGCATGTTGGGGATCGCGCAAGAACGTCGCTCGCCGCTCATCCCTGATGTGCCGCCCGTGGGCGATACGGTGAAAGGTTTTGGCGCAATGTCTTGGTACGGACTTCTTGCACCGGCGGGTACAGCGCGCGACATCATCAATCGTTTAAACGCTGAAGTACACAAAGCGCTCGCCAGTGCCGACGTACGTGAACGCATGAATGGTCAAGGTGCTGAAGCGGTGGTCAATACCCCGGAACAATTTGCCACACTCATTCGTGACGAATTACCGCGGTGGGCTGCCGTTGTGAAATCTTCTGGCGCACAAGTCGACTAAGACAGCGACACCATGCATCAAAACGCATATCAACCGGCCCGCAGCGTCCGCGACCAAGTCAGTGCTGCAGAGTGGCAAAAGCGCGTTGATTTAGCTGCGTGCTATCGGCTGCTTGATTTGTACGGCATGACCGAGATGAGTGCCAATCACGTCAGTACGCAAGTGCCCGATGAAGCGCACACGTTTCTGATTAATCCGCACGGCATGCTTTACGATCAAATGCATGCGTCATGTTTTATTAAACTCGATTTGGATGGCAACGAGCTATTCAACCCGACCGAGTACCGCGCGAACCGCGCCGGATTTGTGATTCATAGCGCGATTCATCGCGCACGTCCTGCAGTCGATTGTGTCATTCACACGCACACAATTGCTGGCATGGCGGTGTCCGCGATGGAATGCGGATTGCTGCCGCTTGCGCAAACCTCCATGCGCTTTGCACAAATTGCATATCACGATTACGAAGGCGTGGTGTTAAACCTTGATGAGCAAGAACGCTTACTCAACAATTTAGGCGACCACGAAGGAATGATTCTGCGTAACCACGGTTTACTCACCGCTGCAGCAAG
>CAWUMP010000058.1:0-11801 GCA_963923385.1 uncultured bacterium
TACACAAGGAGTATCGTCGGCAGCGTCAGATGTGTATAAGAGACAGCGCTTGGGGCGCGTGAATCGAGAAGGCCGACATACACACGTCCGGCCCCCAAGTGAAGTGCAGCGCGTGCTGCGATGAGCGCGGCGCCGGTCATGCCTGCATCGCCGCCCAATACCCCCACGCTACCAGCGAGCCCTTTATGAAAATGTTGTGGTCGTGGTTTCAGGACCTTATCAAAGAGCGTGGGCGAGGCAATCCAAGCATGCGCTGCACGCATCACGCTGTCGTCGAGGCCCAGAGATGCAATGTGTACTTCACCACAACAGTCGGGGCCATCGCGTGTCAGTAAACCTGGTTTGTGCGCGATGAAACTGAGCGTGTATGTGGCGCGCACCGCCGTACCTAACATCACGCCGGTATCGGCGTTTAACCCAGACGGAACATCTAATGCGAGCACCGGGCAGGTGAGGGCATTGAGTTGCGCGATGTGGTGTGCATCAATGCCCTCAGGTGCGCGCTTGAGTCCAATGCCAAACAGACCATCGATGGCGAGATCCCAGCGCGTGGCCGGAGGAATGGTGGTTAAAACTTCTCCGTGAGTCTGTAGAAAACGCTGCGCTGCGTCGCGCGCTTGAGCTGGCAAGGAGGAAAGATCTGCCGCACACACCACCGTCACACGAAAAAAACGCTCGCGTAACCGACGCGCGGCAACAAACGCATCGGCACCGTTATGTCCGGGACCCGCCAGCACCAAGATATGTGCGCCACTGTTGGGGATGCGCTGGCAGACAAGGTCTGCCGCAGCGCAGCCAGCGCGCTCAAGTAAGCTGGGGGTAGCCTCCTGCGCCGCTGCTTCGATTCGTCGAATGTCAGCGCACAAAAAAATCGGACCCGATAAGTTAGGTGGGGTCATCTGCGCCTTTCGAAAGTGACGCAGCCAACGAGCTGCTGCGTTATTTGTTCATCACCACATCAGGTAACCACGTCACGGTTTGCGGAAAGACCGTGATGATGGCAATGCAGATCACTAAGCAAACAAAGAACGGAATTGCTGCACGGGCAATCGTGTTGCTGTCTTTGCCCGTCATGTTCTGAAGAACAAACAAATTAAATCCGACCGGCGGTGTCACTTCGGCGATTTCGACAAGCAACACAATAAAAATACCGAACCAGATAAGATCAAAGCCAGCTTTTTGAATCATCGGTAACACTACCGCAGAGGTGAGTACGATCATCGAAATGCCATCGAGCGCGGTACCAAGAATTAAATAAACAACGGCGAGTACGCCAATCAGGGCGTACGGCGAGAGGCCAAGTGAGGCGACCCATTCAGCCAGCGCGCGTGGAATGCCGGTGTAGGCCATCGTCATCGAAAGAAAGGCCGCGCCGGCAAGAATAAACATGATCATGCAAGATACGCGCGTCGCGCCAAGCAGACTATCGAAAAAACTTTTCCAGGTGAGTGAGCCCCCCCACCATGCGATGGCTAATGAACCTAGCACACCATACGCGGCGCATTCTGTTGCGGTTGCTAAACCAGCGACCAATACCCACACAATAAAAACAATGAGTAGTGTGCATGGAATGAGATTGCCTGACGCTCGTAGCTTTTGCATGAAGCTCATTTCAACGCCCGGTGCGGGTTGTTTTTCTGGGTGCATGATCGCCCACAGGGCAATGTAGCCCGAAAACAAACCCATCAAAATAAAGCCTGGAATAAAGCCCGCTAAAAAAATGCGAATGATCGACGCATCTGCAGCGACGGCGTACACCACCATGGTGATCGAAGGTGGAATCAAAATACCTAAGGTGCCAGCAGTAGCCAATGAACCGAGCGCGATTTTTTCATCGTAACCACGCTTCACGAGTTCGGGTAGTGCCACTTTAGCAATGGTGGCGCAGGTGGCGGCAGAGGAACCCGAGACCGATCCAAAAATGCCACAACCTAAAATCGTGGTGTGCATTAAACGCCCTGGAATTTTATTCAACCAAGGCGAAAGACCTTCGAACATTTCTTCGGAGAGTTTGGTGCGAAATAAAATTTCACCCATCCAGATAAACATGGGTAACGCCGCTAAAGTCCAAGAAGCGTTAGAGCCCCAAAAGGCGGTGAATAAATTTTTTCCTGGTGGTGTGCCCGTAAAAAATGTCATTCCCACAAAGCCAACGATGGCCAGGGTCATGGCAATCCACACACCGCCCGAGAGCAGCACCATCATTAGCAGCAGGAGTACGCCTGCGATTTCGATCAGGCTCACATGTCCTCGCTAAAATCACCGCGCGCATGGCGCTCTTCAACAGCAACAACATAGGTTGGACGCTGACCTGAGAGCACGATGCACAACTCATCGATCACGGCCAAACAAAGTAATCCGGCCCCGAATACAAACGAAAGCTGCGGGATCCACATCGGAATCACGATGAGTCCGTTGGCCATGTCGTTGAATTGCCAGCTTTCGTAAGTGAAGCGCCCTGCCCAAAAAGCGAGATAACCGACAAACAAGGCGGCAATCGATAAGGTCAGGATCTCAAACCGATGTCGCCATGTGCTCGACAGATGCTCAAGCAACAAGCCCACGCGTACAAAGTCGCCACGCTTGAAGGTGTCGGCCATCGCTAAAAATGCAGATGCGGCACAAAACCACGCCACGATGTCATCGGTGCCGCCGGTGCGCATGCCCAGTTCACGCAAAATGGTTTGTCCGATCATCACCACAAAAATGGCGAAGACAAAAAACGCCGCGAGATATCCCGAGGCACGGTAAATCCAATTGAGTGTCTGGCGCATGCGTGTTGGCTTTGAGTCGACTTATGGCTTTTGATACGCGTCGAGAATCGCTTTGCCATCCGGACCCGCGCGCTTCACCCAGTCAGCTGTCATGCGCTCGCCAATTTTTTGTAAGTCTGATTTCAATTGGGCAGACGGTGGGTAGATGGTCATGCCATTCTTTTTGAGCTCGTTGTTATACCAAGCGGTTTTTTCTTCAGACAACTTCCAGCCGCGAACTTCGGCGTCAGCGCAGGCTTTGAGCAGTGCTGTTTGCGTGGCTTTATCGAGCGCATCAAAGGCTTTTTGGCTGACCATGATGGCGTTCTTGGGCACCCAACCTTGCACATCGGCGAAATACTTCAGGTGCTCAAAAGTCTTGGTATCAAATCCGGTCGCAGCCGATGACATGTAAGAGTCAACAACACCAGTGGCCAGTGCTTGCGAGAGTTCGGCTTGTTGAATCGTCACCGGTTGTGCGCCAACGATATCGGCAATTTTTGCAGTGGAGGGGCTATAGGCGCGCCATTTGAGACCCTTCATGTCGGCGGCGGATTTGATTTCTTTTTTGGAGAACAAACCCTGTGGTGGCCATGGCACGGCGTATAGCAGTTTGATGTCTTGTTTGGCCAAACGCTCTTCAAGCGACTTTTTGGAGGCCTTGTACAGCTTCATGGCATCGCCATAACTGGTGGCCAAGAAGGGAACGCCGTCGAGTTCAAAAATCGCATCTTCGTTGGCGTAGGCAGCGAGCAAAATTTCGCCCATCTGTACCTGGCCACTTTGAATGCCGCGCTTGATTTCATTCATCTTGAGCAGCGATGCGTTGGCGTGAACGTTGATTTTGAGTTTGCCGCCGGTGGCCTTTTCAACATCGTTGGCCATTTGGATGATGTTTTCGGTATGAAAGATCGAGACGGTGTACGGCGTGGGCATGTCCCACTTGGTTTGGGCAAAGACACTTCCGGTGGCAAAGGCAAAGGCCACGCCGAGTGCGGCGGCGATCAATGTGCGGCGTTGTTTCATTGTGGGGGGCTCCTAAAGGGCGGGGAAAACGATGACCGACACAACGCTGAGCTGGGCGTGTGTTGAATCAGTTGGTTAGTGTCAGGCTAGTGTGCGCGCCCTGTCAATGCAGTTCTTGCAGCACGCGATTGGCTAACGCCAGACTCGCTGTCAACCCCGGGGATTCGATCCCAAAAAGGTGCACCAGGCCCGCAATGCCGTGGGATTGTGGACCTTGAATGATGAAATCTGGGGCGCCAGCGCCAGCCGGCGCAATTTTCGGGCGAATGCCCGCATAGCCAGGGGCGAGCGCCCCATCGGGAAGGCTCGGCCAGTAACGTCGAATCGCTGCATAAAATTTTTCTGCGCGACGTGGATCCACGTCGTAATTGATCTGTTCGATCCATTCCACATCTGGGCCAAAGCGCGCTTGTCCACCCAGATCGATTGTCACGTGCACACCCAAGCCACCCGGTTCGGGCACCGGATACACCAATCGCTTAAATGGTGATCGTCCTAGCAGCGTGTAGTAATTTCCTTTCGCATAAAACGCATCGGGTGCCTGCGTGGCGTCATAGCCAGCAATCCGTTTGGCAACCCAAGGCGCCGTTAACCCAGCGCTATTGATGAGAATTTTTGTGGCGATGCGCATCGGTTCATCGCCACCCACTTCGAGGGCGATGCGTGCATCGGGTAACACCTCTGCAGATTGCAGTGGCGAGCGCAAGGCAAGCATGCCGCCATGATCTTCAAGCTCGCCTTGTAGGGCGAGCATCAATGCGTGGCTATCGATGATGCCGGTGCTGGGGGAGTGCAGTGCCGCTACGCAACGCACTTCGGGCTCCATTTGCTGCGCCTGCTTGGGGGCAATCTCCACCACATCGGTGACGCCATTGGCGTGCGCTTTACGACGAATCGACTCCAGTTCGTCAACTTGTGCTGCGTCTGTGGCCACAATGAGTTTGCCGCAGCGTTGATGGGCGATGCCGCGCTCGGTACAAAACGCATACAGTTGCTCGCGGCCCGTGACACAGGTCTGCGCTTTGAGGGAACCCTGCGGGTAATAAATCCCCGCATGGATCACTTCAGAGTTACGCGAACTGGTGATTGTTCCGATTGCAGCCTCGGCCTCAAGTACGATCACTTCGTGACCAGCCAATGCGAGTGCACGTGCAATGGCCAAGCCCACCACGCCTGCCCCAACGACTACGGCATCGACTTGATCCATGGCGGAGGAAAACGCTTACAAAACGGCGAGCTGGGCGTTGCGCAAATCGGTGACCAACATACAGCCCGGTTTATGGGCGAGGGCAAAGCGTGGTTTGCCAGCACGAATCGCAGATTGTGGGGTCACACCGCAGGCCCAGAACACGGGTACTTCGCCAGGCAAAATTTCGGTAGGGTCGCCGAACTCGGGGGCGTGGATATCACGAATACCAATCAATGCAGGGTCACCAAAGTGCACCGGTGCGCCATGCACATTAGGGAAACGCGAGGTAATTTGAATCGCACGAATGGCTTGTGCCGCAGGCATGGGGCGCATCGACACCACCAAGGTGCCGCCAAAACGACCGGCGGGGGTGTTGGGAATACTGGTGCGATACATCGAAACGTTGTGACCACGCTCGATATAACGCAGCGGCACATTGGCCTCGGCCAGTGCCTCTTCAAATGAAAACGAGCAGCCCAACACAAAGGCCACCAGGTCGTCTTGCCAGACGGCCTTTAAGTCATCCACTTCATCCACTGGCTCACCGTCGCGAAAGACGATGTAACTCGAGATGTCGGTGCGAATATCCAAATCTTTTCCAACGGCGGGGATACGTGGATCGCCGGGCTCGGACATCCCAAGAATCGGACACGGTTTGGGATTGGCTTGGCAAAAGCGCAGGAAGTCATTGGCATCCTCGCGCGTGAGGATGGCTAAATTCCCCTGCGCGTAGCCCGGACATTGCCCGGCGGTGTGGGAGGTGAATTGGCGCGCACGGATCGCGTGGCGAAGTTCGGTGGGGTTGGTATAGACGTTCATTAGGTGATTTTACGATAGCTGGCGTGGATCGGTCATTTAGAATGATGCATTCAACGCATGCCCATTCAACGCGCGTGTAAGTTGTTTCATTTTATAAGGATGTTTTTCATGGCCATGAATCGCATACCTTCACCGGTGATTTTTTTCTTATTGCTATGCGTGTCGTTCTCGGCGCAAGCCGACTGGACGCGGATCGATGCGAACGATGAATTCACCAGCTTTGCAAACTACGATAGCATCAAGCGCCAAGGCGATCTCGTCAAAATGTGGACCATGCGCGATTACAAACAAATCAAAAAAAGTACCAGCGGTGAGTTGTATCAATCAGAACAAGCGCAGATCGAGGCCGATTGCCGCGAAGAGAAATTTCGCTTGCTCTCACTGACGTTGTATTCCGCTGCGCGCGGCGGCGGACGGATGGTGCAACATGATGAAAAAATGATGCACGTTTGGGCGGCACCAGCCCCCGGTACGGTCGGCGAAAAGATCTGGAAAATTGCCTGTCGCAAACATTGAAATGACGGCGACGGGTTGGGAGTTTTGGATCGATCGGGGCGGTACGTTTACCGATATCGTCGCGCGTCAGCCAGACGGCCAGTTACGTACCCATAAACTGCTTTCAGAAAACCCCGAACGCTATCGCGACGCTGCGATTCAAGGCATACGCGATTTGCTGGGGCTTCAAGTTGATCAACCCATCGCTGCGCAACAAATTGCTGCAGTCAAGATGGGAACCACGGTGGCCACCAACGCGCTGCTTGAACGTAAAGGCGAGCCCACTGTACTAGCGGTGACGCGCGGTTTTGGCGACGCGTTGCGTATTGCCTATCAAGCGCGTCCGCGAATTTTTGATCGGCATATTGTCTTGCCCGAGATGTTGTACAGCGAAGTCATCGAAATCGATGAGCGCGTCAGTGCACATGGCGAGGTGTTGCGCCCGCTGGATGTGAACGCTGCACGTGCTGCCTTTGCTGCTTCGGTGGCGCGAGGGTTTCGCAGTATCGCGATTGTGTTGATGCATGGTTATCGTTACACCGCCCATGAATCGCAACTCGAGCAGCTTGCGCGGGCGGCTGGATTCACGCAAATCTCGGTGTCGCATGCGGTGAGTCCGTTGATGAAATTTGTTGGGCGCGGTGATACCACCGTCGTGGATGCATATCTCTCGCCCATTTTGCGCCGCTACGTTGAGCAAGTGGCGAGCGAGCTCAACGGCGTACGTTTATTGTTTATGCAATCCAGTGGTGGCTTAGCTGATGCGCGTCTTTTTCAAGGCAAAGACTCGATTCTGTCTGGGCCAGCAGGCGGGATTGTGGGGGCAGTGCGCACGGGCCTGGCGGCAGGGTTTGATCGTCTGATAGGTTTTGATATGGGCGGCACTTCGACGGACGTATCGCATTACGCCGGCGAATTTGAGCGCGCCTTTGAAACGCAAGTGGCGGGTGTGCGTATTCGTGCACCGATGATGAGTATTCACACGGTCGCCGCCGGTGGTGGATCGATTCTGCATTTTGATGGCGCGCGTTATCGCGTGGGACCAGATTCTGCTGGGGCCAATCCGGGACCGGCCAGTTACCGTCGTGGTGGACCGCTCACGGTGACCGATGCCAATGTGATGCTCGGGCGCATCCAGCCGCAACATTTTCCTGCGGTGTTTGGCGCAGATGGCAACGCGCCAATCGATGCCGAAGTCACGCGTCGTGCATTTGAAACGCTGACCAAACAGATTCATGCCGCAACGGGTGATCCACGATCGCCAGAAGCAGTGGCCGAAGGCTTTGTGCAAATTGCCGTGGGTAATATGGCCAACGCGATTAAACAAATTTCAGTGCAACGTGGTCACGATGTGACCGAGTACACGTTGTGTTGTTTTGGTGGCGCAGGTGGTCAGCATGCGTGTTTGGTGGCGGATGCATTGGCCATGACACGCGTGTTGATCCATCCGTTTGCGGGCGTACTGTCTGCTTATGGCATGGGGTTGGCTGATCAAATTGTGATGCGTGAGCAATCCATCGAGCAACGGTTAGCCCAAGCCACGCTCGCGCCACTCAATGCCCAACTTGATCAACTTGCCGATGCCGCGCGCGAAGCGTTACAGGCGCAAGGCTTAATTGCTTCGCAGATTCGCGTGGTTCGGCGTGTACATCTGAAGTACGAGGGCACCGACACAGCGCTATTGGTACATGCCGATACGTTAACAAGCATGCAAGCGCAATTCGAAGCGGCGTATCGCAAGCAGTATAGTTTTTTGATGCCCGGAAAAGCCTTGATCGCTGAAGCGATTTCTGTCGAAGCGATCGGTGGTGCTGAAACAGTGGATGCGTTTACCGCGCCACCCAACCAAGCCCAGCCCGCACGACCCATCGAGCACGTGCGTATGTTTACCTCGGGTGCATGGCACCACACACCGGTGTATCAACGTGAGGCACTCGTCGCCGAGCAGTGTATCGATGGTCCGGCGATCATCGCTGAGGCCAATGCCACCACGGTGCTCGAACCCGGATGGCGCGCGCAAGTGACGGCGCGCAATCACTTGTTACTCGAACGAGTGCAACCACGCGAATCGCAACATGCAATTGGTACCCAAGCCGATCCAGTGATGCTCGAAGTATTTAATAACTTGTTTATGTCGATCGCAGAGCAGATGGGTTTGCGTCTGCAAAACACGGCGTATTCGGTAAATATCAAAGAGCGTTTAGATTTTTCGTGTGCGGTCTTTGATGCAGCGGGTCAGTTGATTGCCAATGCGCCGCACATGCCCGTGCACTTGGGCTCGATGGGTGAGTCGATTAAAACTGTGATTCGCGAAAACGCACAACGTATGCGTCCCGGGGATGTTTACGTACTCAACGCGCCGTATAACGGTGGTACGCATTTGCCCGACGTCACGGTGATTACGCCGGTATGGAACACCGAAAACACCGAGGTGCTGTTTTATGTCGGCTCGCGCGGGCATCACGCCGATATTGGAGGCATCACGCCGGGCTCGATGCCTCCAGACTCAACAACAGTGGATCAAGAAGGCGTACTCATCGATAACTTTTTATTGGTCGAGGGTGGAAGATTTCGTGAAGCCGAGACTGTTGCGTTGTTGACTTCGGGTCCGTATCCGGTGCGTAACATCACGCAAAACCTAGCCGATTTACAGGCGCAGATTGCCGCCAACGAAAAGGGCGTTCAAGAGTTGCATCGAATGGTGTCGCACTTTGGTTTAGAGGTGGTGCGTGCCTACATGGGCCACGTCCAAGACAACGCCGAAGCCTCGGTGCGTCGTGTGATCGGCGTGTTGCAAGATGGCGCGTGTGAGTATGCGTTGGATAACGGGGCAGTGATTCGCGTCAAAATCACCATTGGCGCAGATCGGCACAGTGCCACGATTGACTTTACTGGTACATCACCACAGCTCCCCAATAACTTTAATGCGCCATCGGCCGTGTGTATGGCAGCGGTGTTATATGTGTTTCGTACCTTGGTGGAGGAAGACATTCCACTCAATGCCGGATGTCTCAAGCCACTCAAAGTGATTATTCCTGAAGGTTGCATGCTCAATCCGCGTTACCCAGCCGCGGTGGTTGCAGGAAACGTGGAAACCTCGCAATGCATTACCGATGCGTTGTATCGCGCACTGGGTGTGATGGCTGATTCGCAAGGCACGATGAATAATTTTACGTTTGGAAATGCGCGTTATCAGTATTACGAAACAGTGGCGGGTGGATCGGGCGCAGGCCGTTTGCATGCGGCATCCGATGCAGTCGTGCGCGGTTTTCATGGGACCTCGGTTGTGCAAACTCACATGACAAACTCTCGGCTGACCGACCCCGAAGTACTGGAGTGGCGTTTTCCGGTGCGCTTAGAAAGTTTTTCTATTCGTCATGGATCGGGTGGCCGCGGCCAGTGGCATGGTGGCGATGGCGGCGTGCGGCGCGTGCGATTTCTTGAGCCGATGACGGCGGCGATTCTTTCTGGGCATCGCTTGGTGCAACCCGCGGGCATGGCCGGTGGTGGTGCCGGTGAAGCCGGGCGCAATTGGGTGGAGCGTGTGGATGGTCGAGTCGAGGCATTGGGTCCATTTGATCGCACGCAAATGCAAGCAGGCGATGTGTTTGTCATTGCCTCGCCCGGCGGTGGTGGCTACGGTCAACCCAGTGAAGCGGATGCGAGTGGTTAACTTCCAGCCGTAATGCGCGCAATCATCGCCTCAGCCGGGCGAGGGACTCCGCTATAATTCGAGCTTAACTGCTGCGCTCACCATGCCCTCTATTCTTAAGTTGCGCGGCGCCACCGCGTTGTCGGATTTTCGTCTTGCCAAGTGCTTGCCACAGTTGCAAGCGGTGCACGCGCAAGTGCGTGCATTGCGTGCAGAGTATTGGCACTTTGTGCATCTAGATGCGCCACTCGAGGCCCAAGCGCGCGCTCGTTTGGAGCAACTGCTCGATGACGGTAACGCCACGTTGTTGCCGACATCGCAACGTGAGGAACTATTTTTAGTGGTGCCGCGCTTAGGCACGCTGTCGCCTTGGTCATCGAAGGCCACAGAGATCGCCCATCAATGTGGTCTACCCCAAGTGCTGCGCATTGAGCGGGGCGTCGCGCATTATCTTGCGCTCACTACGCCGCTTACCGAAACGCAAAGACAGGCGCTTGCCGCAACCCTGCATGACCGTATGACTGAAACAGTGCTGTCTTCATTAGATGAAGCCGATGCGTTGTTTCAACGTGTAGCGCCCCGCGTTCTCGAGCGCATCGTTTTAGGTACGGACCCGGTGGCTGCATTAGCAGCGGCCAACCTGCGCTTGGGATTGGCGCTCTCGCAGGACGAAATTGCGTATTTGGTGGATGCCTACGCCCGTCTCGGACGCGATCCAACAGATGCCGAGCTCACCATGTTTGCGCAAGCGAACTCCGAACATTGTCGGCACAAAATATTTAATGCGCAATGGGTGATTGACGGTGTGGCTCAAGATGCCACGCTGTTTGGCATGATCAAACACACGCACGCATCTAATCCGCAGGGCACTGTGCTTGCGTACACCGACAACGCAGCGATTATGCAAGGTCGCGTTGTCGAACGTTTTTACCCCGACGCCGACGCAAGCTGGCGTGCGCACACTGAACTCACGCACACCGTCATGAAGTGCGAGACGCACAATCACCCAACGGCCATTGCGCCTTATCCGGGCGCCGCCACTGGTTCGGGCGGTGAGTTACGCGATGAGGGCGCTACGGGTCGTGGTGCGCGCCCCAAAGCGGGGTTAGTAGGATTTTCGGTGTCGAATTTACGCATTCCCCAAGCCGAACAACCTTGGGAAAAAAATCATCCCGGTCGTCCTGCGCGCATTGTGTCTGCCTTGCAAATCATGCTTGATGGTCCGATTGGTGCTGCGGCATTTAATAATGAATTTGGCCGTCCGAATCTGACCGGTTATTTTCGCGTGTTTGAACAAAAAGTGGATGGTGTGGTGCGTGGGTATCACAAGCCCATCATGCTCGCGGGTGGTTTAGGCAACATCGCTGACTCGCAGTCCATCAAACTTGATTTTCCTGCGGGTACCTTGCTCATTCAGCTCGGTGGTCCCGGCATGTTGATTGGCATGGGCGGTGGTGCGGCCTCTTCCATGGGGTCGGGGGCCAATAGTGCAGATTTAGATTTTGATTCTGTGCAACGCGGTAACGCTGAAATCGAACGACGTGCACAAGAGGTGATTGATCGTTGTTGGCAGCGCGGTGCAGCCAATCCGATCTTGTCCATCCACGATGTGGGTGCTGGTGGATTATCAAATGCCATGCCTGAGTTAGCACATGCCTCTGGTCGTGGCGCAGAACTCGATTTGCGTGCTGCACCTTCCGAAGATGAGGGGATGTCACCACGCGAAATTTGGTGCAACGAAGCGCAAGAGCGTTACGTGTTGGCGATTGCGCCTGAGCGCTTAGCGGATTTTGAAGCCTTGTGCGCGCGTGAACGTTGTCCGTTCGCGGTGTTGGGTCTGTCTCTTATACACATCTGACGCTGCCGA
>CAWUMP010000059.1:0-11018 GCA_963923385.1 uncultured bacterium
TCTCGTGGGCTCGGAGATGTGTATAAGAGACAGGGCTTGATCACTGGCAAGGTCAAGGGTGGCCTCACCGTAATGGCCAAAGGCATTCGCGCCTTCTTGCCTGGTTCGTTAGTCGACTTGCGTCCGGTGAAGGACACCACGCCCTACGAGGGTAAGTCGATGTTGTTTAAAGTGATCAAGCTCGACCGCAAGCGCAACAACGTGGTGGTGTCGCGCCGCGCGGTGCTTGAGGAAACCGTGGGTGCAGAGCGCGAGCATTTGTTGGCCACGCTATCCGAGGGTTCGATTGTCAAAGGTGTCGTCAAAAACATCACCGACTACGGCGCGTTTGTCGATTTGGGTGGCATCGATGGCTTGCTGCACATCACCGACTTGGCTTGGCGTCGTGTGAAGCATCCTTCAGAAGTGTTGGCTGTGGGCGATGAAGTCACAGCAAAAGTGTTGAAGTTTGACACCGAAAAAAATCGTGTTTCCCTCGGCTTGAAACAGCTGGGCGAAGATCCTTGGGTGGGCATCTCACGCCGTTACCCACAAAGCACGCGCTTGTTTGGCAAGGTCACCAATCTCACCGACTATGGTGCGTTTGTTGAAGTCGAATCAGGGATTGAAGGCTTGGTACACGTCTCTGAAATGGACTGGACCAACAAGAACGTCCATCCATCCAAAGTCGTGCAGGTGGGTGACGAGGTCGAAGTGATGATCCTTGAGATTGACGAAGATCGTCGTCGTATTTCGTTGGGTATGAAACAGTGCAAACCCAATCCATGGGATGACTTTGCACGTGACTTCAAGAAGAACGACAAGGTCAGCGGTCAGATCAAATCGATCACCGATTTTGGTGTGTTTATTGGTCTGCCTGGTGGCATCGACGGCTTGGTGCATCTGTCCGACCTGTCGTGGTCGGCGGCTGGTGAAGAAGCGGTGCGTAACTTCAAAAAAGGCGATGAGATCGAAGCGATCGTGTTGTCGATTGATGTTGAGCGTGAGCGTATTTCGCTTGGTATCAAGCAAATGGAAGGCGACCCATTCACCAACTTTGTGGCCACCAACGAAAAGAACGGCATCATCCCAGGAACGGTGAAATCGGTGGATGCCAAAGGTGCCGTGGTGTCTTTAGGTGATGACATCGAAGGTTACTTGCGTGCTTCAGAGTTTTCGCGTGATCGCATCGATGATTTGCGTACGGTGCTTAAAGAGGGTGACAGCATCGAGACCATGATCATCAACGTGGATCGCAAGACGCGCTCGATTAATCTTTCAGTCAAAGCCAAAGACATGGCCGATGAATCTCAGGCCATGAAATCGCTGCGTACTGAAAATGCCGCGAGCGCTGCTGGTAGCACGAACCTTGGTGCGTTGTTGCGTGCCAAGCTCGATAAAAGCAATCCACAGGAATAAAGGCGCGCGACTAAAGCGCGTTGGAGCCGTTTGTCATGACCAAGTCCGAACTGATTGCTCAATTAGCCTTACGCCACCCGCAGTTGGTGGCGAAGGATGCCGAGTACGCAGTCAAAGTGGTTCTTGATGCGATGAGCCAAGCTTTATTAGATGGCAATCGCATCGAGATCCGCGGGTTTGGCAGCTTTGGTTTGAATTACCGCCCACCGCGCGTGGGCCGTAATCCAAAGTCGGGCGAAAAAGTGCACGTGCCAGAAAAATACGTGCCCCACTTTAAGGCTGGTAAGGAACTGCGCGAGCGCGTCGACGCGACGCAGATGCCACCGGCCGTCGTGGCTTGATCAACCAAGGCCTGTTTGGCGTTGCCTAACGCCACACTGACCACCGATCGTTGACCCGATCAGCATGCGCATCGTTACTTGGACCTTTCGCCTGCTGCTGTTTTTATTTGCGCTTGCCTTCGCGGTGCGTAATGTCGAGCCCGTTACGCTGCGTTTTTACTTCGATTTGTCATGGACCGCACCGCTGATTGCTGTGCTGTTTATTGTGTTTGTTGTGGGTGCTGCGATTGGCTTACTTGCTGCGTTACCCACCTTACTAGCGCATCGACGTGAAATCTTACAGATGCGTCGCGATCTTGATGCCGAGCAAGTCTCGCGTGGAGCGCAAGAAGCAGCGCGAGTGCGGCCACCACCCGCAGAGGGGCTTTGATGGAGTTTGAGTACTGGTGGCTATTGGCACTTCCGCTTTTTTTTGCGTTAGGTTGGTTGGCCGCGCGCGTTGATATAAAGCATTTGCTCAGCGAATCGCGTGCATTGCCGCAGTCGTATTTCAAGGGCCTAAATTTTTTGCTCAACGAGCAACCGGATAAAGCTATCGAGGCATTTATCGAAGTGGTCAAAGCCGATGACCCAGAAACCATTGATCTGCATTTTGCGCTGGGTAGTTTATTTCGACGTCGCGGTGAATATGATCGCGCCATTCGGATGCATCAAAACTTGGTCGAGCGCGTCGATCTTGCAGAAGAGCGCAAGCTCGCAGCGCTCTTTGAGCTTGGTCAAGATTATCTGAAGGCCGGTATTCTTGATCGTGCTGAAGAAGTATTTAAGCGATTAAACAACGGATCAACAGCACGCCAAGCGCTAATTTTTTTGCTGGAGATTTATCAGGCGGAAAAAGACTGGGCCAAAGCAATTACCACGGCGCGTGAATTGCATGTGCAATCGGATTTTTCGTACGGTGCTGAGATCGCACATTTTCATTGTGAACTCGCTGCCACCGCGAGTGCGCAGTCTGCTCCGGGTTTAGCGCGCGAGCATTTAATGGCCGCGCTTGATGCGAATAAGAAATGCGTACGGGCCAGCCAACTTTTGGGTGATCTTGAGCGTGCAGCTGGTCAATATGAGGCGGCGATTCAATGCTGGCAGCGTATCGAAACGCAAAATCCAGCCTACTTGGCGTTGGTTGCGCAACGCTTACTCGAGGCCTATGGACAAGCCGGGCGCGCCGAAGAAGGGCTGACACTATTATCTGGTTATCTCGCGCGTTATCCTTCGTTGGATTTACTCGACACCACATTTCAAAGCACGTTTGAACTCAAAGGCGCTGATGCAGCACATGCCTTAGTGCGTGATGAGTTGCGACGTAATCCAACCTTGCTGGGATTAGATCGATTACTCGAAGCGCAAGTGGCAGCAGCACCGACGCCTGAGCGCCGTCATGACCTCGAACTCATCCGCAATCTTGTGCATACCCACACGCGTCGATTGGCGCGCTATCGTTGCGAGCATTGTGGTTTTCGCGCACGACAGTTTCATTGGCATTGTCCGGGTTGTGGAAAATGGGAAACTTATCCTCCTCGTCGAACAGAAGAATTTGAGCTCACTCCATGAAAATTACGATCGTTGGTACAGGTTATGTTGGTTTGGTGACAGGCGCGTGTCTTGCGGATGCAGGTAATCATGTGTTTTGTTTAGACCTCGATGCAAAAAAAATTGCTCGAATCAATGCTGGAGAGATCCCGATTTTTGAACCGGGGCTCGAAGCAATTGTGGCGCGTAATCGCTCTGCAGGCCGCATGATTTTCTCGACAGATGTCGCCGCGAGTGTGGCCCACGGTGAAGTGCAAATGATTGCTGTTGGCACGCCGCCCGGTGAAGATGGCTCAGCCGACATGCGCCATGTGGTGTCTGCAGCAAAAGCAATTGGCCAGCACATCAACGATTATCGTGTCGTGGTGGATAAATCGACTGTGCCTGTTGGAACGGCTGATCGTGTACGCGAAACCATTGCTGCGCAAATCAAGGCGCGTGGTGTGGACGTGCCGTTTAGCGTGGCATCCAATCCAGAATTTTTAAAAGAAGGCGCAGCAGTTGAAGATTTTATGCGGCCGGATCGTATTGTCATTGGTGCGGACGATGCGCGCGCAGTTGAGGTGTTGCGTCGGCTATATGCGCCATTTCAGCGTAACCATGATCGCTTGATGCAAATGAGCGTGCGCTCAGCCGAGCTCACTAAATATGCTGCAAACGCCATGCTCGCCACGCGTATTTCGTTTATGAATGAGCTTGCAAACTTAGCCGAGCGCTTGGGTGCTGACATAGAAGAAGTGCGCCGTGGTATTGGTTCTGATCCACGTATCGGCTATCACTTTTTATATCCTGGCACGGGCTACGGTGGTTCGTGTTTTCCGAAAGATGTGAAGGCGCTGCAACACACCGCGGAAAGTGCAGGTCATCCGTTGCAATTACTTGCGGCGGTGGATGCGGCCAACGATCTACAAAAACATGTGTTGCCTAAAAAAATTCAACATCATTTCGGGCCGGACTTAAAGGGTCGTACGTTTGCGTTATGGGGCTTGGCGTTTAAACCAAATACCGATGATATGCGCGAAGCACCGAGTCTGACGGTGATTGCTGATTTGGTGGCCGCTGGTGCGTCGATTCGTGCCTATGATCCTGTTGCTCGTACCGAAGCGCGTCATTTGCTTGCTGCGTATCCAAATGTACAAGTGGTTGATCAGGCGATGGCGACGCTAGATGGTGCAGATGCGTTGGTGATCTTGACCGAGTGGCAAGAGTTTAGAAGCCCAGATTTTGAGGCGATCCGCCACGCACTAAAAACCCCGGTTATTTTTGATGGTCGCAATTTATATGAACCCGCCGCGGTCGCTGCACACGGCATTACTTACCACGCCATCGGCCGACCCGTGGTCGCTGTTAAGGCATGACAACACGCAACAACATTGCTGCCGCCCGTGTATTGGTGGTGGGAGATGTGATGCTAGATCGCTACTGGTTTGGCGATGTATCGCGGATCTCACCTGAAGCACCCGTGCCCGTCGTCAGAGTGGAGCGAGTGGATGAACGCCCTGGTGGTGCGGCCAATGTGGCGCGTAATTGCGCAGCGCTCGGTGCGCAAGCGCAGTTATTGTCTGTGGTCGGCACCGATGAAGCGGGGGTGCGCCTCGAAACGTTGGTGGCGCAAGCCGGCGTGCAGGCCCGGTTGCATCACGATCCGGACATGCCCACGACCGTGAAGCTACGCGTGATTGGCCGACAGCAACAACTTTTACGTATCGACTTTGAAACGCCACCCTCGAGCGAAGTGTTAGCAGCCAATTTGGCGGAATTTACTGCTGCCTTACCAAATACCGATACGGTCATTTTGTCGGATTACGGTAAAGGTGGATTAACACACATTGAAACCATGATTACGTTAGCCCGTGAATCTGAAAAACGTGTGCTGGTTGATCCGAAAGGAGACGATTACGCACGTTATCAAGGTGCTTTTCTGCTCACCCCCAATCGTGCTGAATTACAAGAGGTGGTTGGGCGTTGGAGTGATGAAGCCGATTTAACACAGCGAGCGCATGCGTTACGCAAAGAACTCAAACTGCATGCGCTATTACTCACACGCAGTGAGCAGGGCATGACTTTATATGATGACAATGGCGAGATGCATGTCCCAGCGCAAACACGAGAAGTGTACGATGTGAGCGGTGCTGGTGATACGGTCATTGCCACCTTGGCGGTGATGTTGGCCGCCGGTGCGGAGTTGGCGCAAGCAGTGCAGGTGGCTAACCGCGCAGCAGGAATTGTGGTTGGTAAGCTGGGTACCGCGGTCGCCACGCACGCTGAAGTTTTTCAATAGCGAGAACCATGTATGTACACCATCGTGACAGGTGCGGCTGGATTTATCGGATCGCGCGTATTAGCTGGTTTAAATCGAGCGGGCATTCGCTCGATTATTGCTGTTGATCATTTAGCCAATGCCGAAAAATTTAAGAATCTCGTCCCGTGCCAATTTTCTGAGTATTTGGATAAAGAAGAATTTATTCAGCGTCTTGAAGCCGGTGAGTTTGATGGTGGTGTCGATGCGATTTTGCATCAAGGTGCATGCTCAGACACCATGCAAACCGATGGTTGTTACATGATGGAAAACAACTATCGCTACTCAATGCGCTTACTCAACTGGTGTCAGTCAGAAGAAGTGGCCTTTATTTATGCCTCTTCTGCGGCCGTGTATGGCGCGGGTCGTACATTCGTTGAGGATGTGCGGCACGAATCCCCGCTAAATGTATACGGCTACTCTAAATATTTATTTGACCAGCATGTACGTGAACGCCTTGCTGAGCGTTCTGCGCAAATTGCTGGCTTTCGGTACTTTAATGTGTACGGGCCCAATGAGGCGCATAAGGGGCGGATGGCCTCGGTAGCGTTTCATGCGTTTCATCAGTTTCAAGCCGATGGCCACGTCAAACTCTTTGTTGGTAGCGATGGCTACACCGATGGCAATCAGTTGCGTGACTTTGTGCATGTCGATGACGTTGTAGCCATGAATCTTTGGTTCTTAGAGCGTCCTGAAGTTTCTGGAATTTTTAATTGCGGTACGGGTCGTGCGCAAACGTTCAATGACGTTGCTGTAGCGGTCGTGAATGGCATTCGTGCCGCCCGCGGTGAATCTGCGTTACCGCTTGATGCGTTGGTGCGCGAAGGCATGATTCGTTATGTGCCGTTTCCACCTGCATTAATTGGTAAGTACCAAAGCTACACCGAGGCGAATCACACCCAATTACGTGCATGTGGCTACGATGGTGCTTTCCGAGATGTGGCTGCCGGTGTGGGGGGCTATGTGCAACAGTTACTGGCCAGCGTATGAACTATCCAACCATTGAGGCGTTTGTTGGTCGCACGCCGTTGGTTCGATTGCAGCGCATTCCCGGTGAGGCGATGACCCAAGCAGGGAACGTCATTCTGGGTAAGCTCGAAGGGAACAATCCAGCAGGCTCAGTCAAAGACCGTCCGGCGATGTCGATGGTGGTGTTGGCTGAATCGCGCGGCACGATTCGTCCTGGTGACACCTTGATCGAGGCAACCAGTGGTAACACGGGCATTGCGTTAGCGATGGCAGCAGCGATACGCGGTTACAAGATGGTGTTGATCATGCCCGAGAACCAATCCATCGAACGTCGACAAACTATGCGCGCGTTTGGCGCCGAAATTATTTTGACGCCCAAAACAGGCGGGATGGAATCTGCGCGTGATCTGGCTGAGCGTATGGTTGCGCAAGGCAAGGGCGTCATGCTTGATCAATTTAGTAATCCAGATAATCCGCAAGCACACATTGATGCGACTGGGCCCGAAATCTGGAACGATACGCAAGGACGCATTACGCACTTTGTATCGAGTATGGGAACCACTGGCACCATTATGGGTGTCTCGCGTTATTTAAAGTCGCGCAATCCAGCGATCAAAATTATTGGTTGTCAGCCACAAGAAGGTTCGCAAATTCCTGGGATTCGAAAGTGGCCCGAAGCCTATTTACCAAAGATCTTCGATCGATCTGCAGTTGATCAGATTGAATATGTGAGTCAAAGCGAAGCAGAAGAGATGGCCAGACGCTTGGCGCGTGAAGAAGGCATCTTTGCTGGTATTTCGTCTGGGGGTGCACTTTGCGCAGCGCTACGTATTGCTGGTCAAGTACGTGACGCCACGATCGTGAGTATCGTCTGTGATCGCGGCGATCGTTATTTGTCGACCGGCGTGTTTCCGGACTAATGTCGCGATCGATGTCGATGACGCCTATCCTCGCTTTTGATATTGAAACCGTGCCGGATTGCGCAGGCATTCGACGTTTGTACGCTTTACCAGAACAGCTGCCCGATATCGAGGTGGCAGAGGTGGCATTTCAAAAGCGTCGAGCAGTCACCGGCAGTGATTTTTTGCAGCCGCATTTACAGCGTGTGGTAGCGATCAGTTGCGTGCTACGTGATACAGACGGTGTGCGTGTTTGGTCACTCGGACAACCTGAAGATACTGAAGCTGCACTGATCCAACGTTTTTTTGATGGACTTGCGCGCTTCACCCCACAATTGGTTTCTTGGAATGGTGGTGGCTTTGATCTGCCCGTGCTGAATTATCGTTCGCTCTTAAACGGCATTGAGGCTGCACGCTATTGGGATCAGGGGGAAGACGACCGTGATTTCAAATGGAACAGTTATCTTGGCCGTTATCACACACGCCATCTCGATTTGATGGATGTGTTAGCCATGTATCAACCGCGCAATAACGCGCCATTGGATGATGTCGCCCAAGTGGCAGGGTTACCCGGGAAAATTGGTGTTGGCGGTGCGGGCGTGTGGGATGCCTATCGCGCAGGCAAGATCGAAGAAATTCGTGACTATTGCGAAGTCGACACACTCAATACCTATTTACTGTATCTGCGTTTTCAACGCATGCGCGGTGTATTTACCCTTGAACACTATCAAAGCGAATGTGCGTTAGTTCGTGCGTTTGTAGAAAAACAACCGCAAGCGCATTGGCGCACCTTTTTAGAAGGTTGGCATGACCCGTTGCTCGTGACCGCATGAGCGAACCCAAAGAAAGAATTCTCGATATCGAGTCTCTCGATGGCGATGGTCAAGGCGTTGCGCGGCACGAGGGCAAAGTGTTTTTTGTCGAAGGTGCGCTACCGGGCGAACGCGTCCGCGCGCAAATCACTGTGCGTCGTGCGAGTTTTGAAATGGCGCGTACGCTCGAAGTGTTACAACCCGGTCAGGGACGACGAGCGCCGCCGTGCCCGGCGTTTGGATTGTGCGGTGGCTGCGTCACACAGCACGCTGATCAGTCCACCGAGCTTGCTGCTAAGCAACGAGGACTCGAAGACAATTTAGCGCGTATCGGTAAAGTACAGGCCGAGACACTGTTGCCCATGATCTATGGTGCCGAATGGGGATACCGAAGTCGTGCGCGGCTCTCCGTACGTCATGTGCACAAAAAAGGCAGCGTGCTGGTTGGCTTTAGAGAAAAAAAATCCAGTTATGTTGTGGATATGCAGGCCTGCCCCAACTTGCCGCCAGCCACATCGGCATTGATTCCGGCGTTGCGTGATTTACTTGGTACGCTCGAATCAAAAGAGCGGATGCCACAAATTGAAATCGCTGTCGGTGAACGCGCAACCGTGTTGGTGGTGCGCCATCTCACGCCAGTTTCGGAAGCAGACGGTGAAAAGCTGCGGGCGTTTGCCGAACAACATCATGTGTCGCTGTGGTTGCAATCTAAAGGCCCGCTGACTGCGGTACCGTTTCATCCTCCCGAGCGCCCAACGCTAGATTACAGCTTGCCCGAATTTGATGTGCGTATCGCCTTTGAGCCCACCGATTTCACACAAGTCAATCAAGGTGTGAATCGTGTACTGGTACGACGTGCTATGTATTTACTCGACCCACAACCAGGTGAGCGCATCGCCGATTTATTTTGTGGCTTAGGAAATTTTTCTTTGCCAATTGCTCGCTCGGGTGCGCACGTGCTTGGCTTAGAGGGTGCCGAAGGCTTAGTAAGGCGTGCGCGAGACAATGCAACAGCCAATGGCTTAACGCAAAACACACAGTTTGAAACCGCTAATCTTTTTACGCCCGAGGCGGCAGATCTCAAACGTTGGGGCCGCTTTGACAAGTTATTGATTGATCCACCGCGTGAAGGCGCCATCGAAGTCGTCAAAGCACTTGGACAAACGGATCTGCCACAGCGCATTGTGTATGTCTCTTGCGACCCAGCCACGTTGGCACGCGATGCTGGGATGCTTGTCAATGTGTCTGGCTATCGTTTGCGGGCAGCTGGTGTGGTGAATATGTTTCCGCATACCGCGCACGTCGAATCGATTGCATGGTTTGAGCGATCAACATAAGTGATCAGCGTCTGGTGGTTGAAATAAAAAAGGCGCCAATCGGCGCCTTTTTAATGCGAGACGAAGCGCGGGGTTAGTCGCGCTCGCCAGTCAAGGCCATCAACAGTTGGAGTAAGTTAGCGAAGATATTAAACAGGCTCATGTAGACGCCCGTGGTTGCCATAATGTAGTTGTCTTCGCCGCCATGTACGATCCGCGAAAGATCGTGGAGCAGAAACAGCGAGAACACCAAAATCACCGCCGATGAAATGGCTAGCGACAACACCGGTAATTGCAGGAACATGTTGGCTAGCATCGCCACCAACAGAACCACCATACCGACCATCAAGAAATTTCCTAAGAAACTGAAATCACGCTTGGATGTGGTGGCAATGGTCGCCATCACTGCCATCACAATGCCAGTGCCGCCCGCCGCGTAGCCAACGAGTGCTGCGCCATTTTTTAGTGCCAGCGCTACGTTGAGCAGCGGACCTAACCACCAGCCCAGCATAAACGTGAGTAGCAGCAATAGGCCGATGCCAATCACGCTGTCACGATTTGCGGCGATCGCAAACTGCAAACCAATCGCTGCAGCCATCATCACCAACGAGGTAATGATAGGGTGCTTCATCACAATGTAAGCCGTGCTCATACCGAGCATTGCACCGATGATGGTTGGAATCATGGTGAGAGCCAGCAGCACATAGGTGTTTCGCAGAACCCGATGACCATCGACTTGAGTGGCTTCTTGCCAAGTTGGCTCGGCACCAAAATGGTTGTCGTTATGTGGCACGGGACGAAGATCTGGTTGCATGGTTTGTCCTCCTTGAGGCGATAAATGCAATGAACAACGTTTGATTCCAGGGGAACCGCAGGGAAGCAGCAACCTGACAATACCCCAACAACAAGGGCTCAGACTACCAAACTTGGCTGAAGTTTCAAGTCATCATTGTTCAAAAGGGGCGCAAAGCGGTGGTAAACGCTAAAATAGACCCTCTGAGGGCAGCTTTCTCGGAAACGCCTTAGATTGGAAGCGTGGCAGAGTGGTCGATTGCACCGGACTTGAAATCCGGCAACGGGCAACCGTTCGTGAGTTCGAATCTCACCGCTTCCGCCAAACTAAGGTTGACCCGTTAGCCCGCGAATTCCGGTCGGACCGTAGGGTGGGCCTCCCCCCGCGCCATTTTCTGCCTAAGAAAATTCCATTTTTATCGTGATATCGATGCCAATTTCGCTCGTCGATATCGTTCGGTCTGAACTCTGTCACGATCGCCGTTCAGGATAACGAAAACTGGGTTTTTGGAGTCAGCGATGAAGTATAAAAAATTGGTTACTTGGCTTGTCAGAATGACAACGTTATTAGCTATCGCAACGATGGCGCATGCCCAGCAAAGCCCGCTTCCTCCACTGTCTCTTATACACATCTGACGCTGCCGACGATACTCCTTGTGTAG
>CAWUMP010000060.1:0-10870 GCA_963923385.1 uncultured bacterium
CCGACATTGTTGTCGTGCAAATTCTTTCGGCTGGCATGGAGCGTTGGCGTGAAGCGGTGTTTGATGCGTTGCATCTGCAAACGCGCGCGTCGGTCTATGAACGCTCAGATGCTGAGGTGCGTGCGCTCGAAGGACTGCCGCAACGTGTCGGCGCCGTGCGTGCAAACGACAACGTGGTGTGGCACGCGCCGATTCATGAGCATGGCCTGCAGTTTCATGTCGATGTAGTGGGCGGCCAGAAAACTGGTTTTTATTTAGATCAACGCGATAACCGTCAGCGCATCCGTGCCTTGGCCAATGGTCGTCGTGTGCTGGATTGTTTTTGTTACACCGGTGGGTTTGCATTGGCGGCTGCAGCTGGTGGTGCGCAATCGGTGTTGGCGTTAGATAGTTCCGAGCTTGCACTACACACCGCGCGTGAAAACGCACAACACAACGCCTGTACCGAGCGCGTGACGTTTACGCAAGCCGATGTGTTTGCGCAGTTGCGTGAGCTGCGCAATCGCCACGAACGCTTTGATCTGATCGTACTCGACCCACCCAAATTTGCGCCCACCGCTGCACAAACCGAACGTGCAGCGCGCGCTTACAAGGACATTAATTTATTGGCCTTGAAGTTACTCGCGCCCGGTGGCTTGTTGGCGAGTTTTTCGTGTTCGGGCGGTGTGGATGCAGGCTTATTTCAAAAAATTTTGGCAGGCGCCGCGGTCGATGCTGAAGTAGATGCACAAATCATTGGGCATTTCGCTGCTGCCGCAGATCATCCCGTACGATTGGCTTTTCCAGAGGGTGATTACTTGAAGGGGCTATTGATTCATCGGCCCTAAGTGTTGCGTAGATCACCGCGTGCGGTGTGATGAAAAAACCGGGTGTTGTTTGCCTTAACGCGCAAATAACGGCGGGTAGGAGATCAACCATGAGTGGACAACATGTCGCAGTGATTGGGGCGGGGGTGGTCGGGGCCGCCAGTGCGCTTGAACTTTTACGTGCTGGGTATCGGGTCACGCTGATTGATCCGGCCGAGCCCGGTGGTGAACAAGCGGCAAGTTACGGTAACGCAGGGTGGTTGTCTTCGCATTCAGTGTCACCACCTGCCATGCCTGGCGCGTGGAAACACATTCCCAGTTACTTAACTGACCCACTCGGACCGTTGGCGGTGCGTGCGAGGTATTTGCCGCGTGCGTTGCCTTGGCTTACGCGCTACTTGTATTCGGGGGCCACGCAAGCGCGCGTTGAAACCACAGCGCGCGCCTTGCGCAGCATGTTGTTTGATGCGCCGGCCTTACATGCACGCTTAGCGCGTGAAGCCGAGGTCTCGCACTTGGTTGAACAACACGGTCTATTGCATGCGTATCGTTCACGCGCGGACTATCTGGCAGACGCCTTTGGCTGGAAATTACGTCGTGATGCAGGTATTGCGCTGACCGAATGGGATACCGATACGCTGCGTGCACAAGAACCGGATTTACATCCACGCTACACCTTTGGTGTGTGGGTGGCAGAAGCTGGACGCTGTCGCAACGTGGGCGCGTACACCGCGGCCTTGGTGGACGCTGCCTTGGTGCGTGGCGCCGAATTACAACGCACGCGCGCCCTTGGTTTTGAAATCGTCGACGCACGCTTAAAAGCCGTGCGCACCGAAGCTGGACGTGTTGCATGTGATTACGCAGTGATTTGTGCTGGCGCACGTGCGAACGCATTGGCCGCAGCAGCGGGCGATCCGGTGCCGTTAGAAACCGAACGTGGTTATCACGCGGTGATCACAGACACCAGTATCGGACCGCGCACCTCGACCATGGCCATGGATTGCAAGATCATCGTCAACGCCACTGATACGGGGCTACGCGTAGCTGGACAGGTTGAAATCGCCGGCTTAGATGCTTCACCGAATTGGGCGCGCGCGCATATTTTACGTGACTTACTGCTGACCATGTATCCGGGTCTGCCGCAGCCGCCGGCGCAAACACAACTACGGTATTGGATGGGCCATCGCCCCAGTCTGCCAGATGGCCTGCCTTGTATAGGCCATGCGCAAGCCAGTCGCGATGTCGTGCATGCATTTGGACACGGTCACGTTGGTTTGGGTAGTTCGGCGCGTACGGGTCGCTTGGTGGCGCAATTAATTTCGGGCGCAAAGCTGGACATCGATATCGCCCCGTTTGACCCGCGGCGCTTTCGATCATACTGACGCGGCGTTAAAACCGATCGCCCGTCGAGCGATCACAGGCTAAAATCCGCCTCCCGTCGCCTCGGCCCATCGGCGCGGCGTTCTGTAGAAGGAGTGTTTATGTCGGAGCAAGCCATGGTGCCTGTCACCATCCTCACCGGTTTTTTAGGCAGTGGTAAGACCACGTTGCTAAATCGTGTCCTAAAAGAAAATCACGGCATGAAAATCGCCGTCATCGAAAACGAATTCGGTGAGATCGGAGTCGACAACGACATTCTCGAAACCGGCGATGAACAAATCGTCGAGATGAATAACGGTTGCATTTGCTGCACCGTGCGCGGCGACTTAATCCGTATTCTTGGAGAACTGAAAGCCAAACGCAGCGCGGGCAGTTTGAAGTTTGATCGTGTGGTTATTGAAACCACTGGCATGGCAGACCCAGGGCCAGTGGCGCAAACTTTTTTTACCGACGAAGAAATCGGCGGTTATTACTTACTCGACTCGATTTTGACCTTAATCGACGCCAAGCACGCAACGCAGACGCTCGATGAGTTTCACGAAGCGCAAGAGCAGGTCGGCTTTGCCGATCGCTTGTTGCTCTCCAAAACCGATTTGGTGGGCGAAGATGAGGTCCATGCACTGTCGGCTCGATTGCGCAAAATGAATCCGCGCGCGCCGATTAAAAAGGTGCATTTTGGCGAGATGCCGATCCAAGAAATTTTTGATATTCGTGGCTTTAACCTCAACGCGATTTTGGAAATCGACCCTTCATTCTTAATTGATAACCACCACGAGCATCACGACGAAGTGGACTCGTTTGTGTTTCGGACTAATCAACCGTTTGACGGACAAAAGCTCGAGCAATTTTTAGGCGGAATGATTCAGGTGTATGGCCCCGATTTGCTTCGCTATAAAGGGGTGTTGTGGATGAAGGGAAATCCCAACCGCGTGGTGTTTCAGGGTGTGCACATGATGATGGGCGGTGATACCGGCAAACCTTGGGCCAAGACTGATAAAAAAGAATCGGTGATGGTCTTTATCGGAAAAAAATTACCGAAAGATTTGTTTATTGCTGGCTTGGAGCAGTGTTTAGCGAACGCAAAATAATGCAGCGGATATCCAAAAAACTGCTGGGAATTTTTCTTGCTGCTGCCGTGCTATTGGCGGTGCAAGGCGCGCTGATCCATCCGTTGGAGCATCTGTTGCGCGCGCAGAGTTCGTCTGCACAAGAGGCGACGCGTTTGGCGGAGTCGATGGCTTCACACGTTGACGAAGTGCGCGCTCAGCAAAGCAATGTCGCGACGAATACGCCAACCGATACACCAACCAACGCACCTACGACGCAGCATACCTGTCCGTTGTGTGTGGCGTTATTTGATGTGGGTCATCTGCTCACATCTGCGAGCGTGAGCGCTACGCTTGCGATTGCATTTGGTGCTGCCCCGATTCTTGCGCTGCATCGTGACGCGGTGGTGGCAACACCGCCGATCGTCTACGACGGGCGCGCGCCACCGCGCTGCTGAAATCCGGTTGTTGGTCGTCGAACCATCACTCACGCGAGTGTTGATCGACACGTTGATTCGGTGAACACGCTGTTCACATGATCACCTTGGATTTCAGGAGTCACCATGCGCAGGGTTTTGAGACGGGGTCTAGTGGCCCTGACCACCTGTTTTTTTACAGCCGTATTGTGTGCGCAAACCGCCGCACCCAGCGCTGCTGTGCCCACGCCGAGCGACACGGATGCAACCACCGATGCGGTGGTGATTCGCGCGGACCCATTCGGGCGAACATCAACGCTGTTTGACTTGGTCGCGCCTGCAGCGGTGTTAGAAGGTCGCGCGTTGTCGTTACGCCATGCGCCAGGATTAGCAGATGCGTTGATTGATATGCCAGGCGTCAGTAGTAGCGGCTTTGGTCCGAACGTGGCGCGACCGGTGATACGTGGCATGGATGGTGATCGATTGCGCGTACTACAAAACGGCGTGGGGATGATCGATGCTTCCGCAGCCAGCCCCGATCACGCAGTGAGTGTGGATCTGGCGCCAATCGAGCGTGTTGAAGTCGTGCGTGGTCCAGCGGCATTGTTGTTTGGCGGAAACGCCGTGGGTGGCGTGGTGAATCTTGTGGATGGTCGCATTGCTACGCTGCCCGTGTTGGGTGTGCGTGGTGAATTTGAACCGCGTCTGGGTGGCGCTGCACACGAACAAAGCATGCGTTCGCATGTGGATGCAGGCGATGGACAGGTCACGGTGCATGCCGACGCCTATCGACGTAGCACGCAAAACTTAGCGATTCCGGGTCATGCAATCTCAACCCGACTGCGCGCGTTATCGACCAATGGGCTCACGACATCGCAACTGTCGGCCTCCGGCTATTTGCCAAACTCAAATCAATTGGCGGAGGGCGGTGGACTGGGAAGTTCGTTAGCTTGGACCGATGGTTATGCCGGTGTGTCTGTTGGCATGACCAATAGCAATTACGGCACGGTGGTCGAACCCAATGTACGGATCAAAATGGAATCGATGCGTTGGGATGCTGCCGCCGAACAACGCAATCTGACGGGGCCGATTCAAACAGTGCGTGTGAAATGGGGGTTAACTAATTATCGTCACGACGAACTCGATGGCGGCACCATCAACACCACGTTTCTGAGCGGCGGACACGATGCACGGTTGGAATTGGTTCACCGTGATGTGGGTCGGTTGAAGGGTCTGTTTGGTCTGCAATCGAGTGCTCAAAACCTCACCGCTAACGGAAGCGAAGCGTTTTTGCCTGGCACGCGTAATGAAGCCGTTGCATGGTTTGTGTATGAAGAACTCGATCTTCAACAAGTGCGCCTGAGTGCGGGTGTGCGCCGCGATGCTGTCAAAGTCAATGCCGGCGCATTTGTCGATGCCAGCGGTGCGGCCACTGCATCGAATGCACAAAACTTTGCGCCACAAAGTCGTGCGCTGGGTGCGTTGTGGACGATACAACCTGGATGGGCGCTGGCGTCTAACCTCACCTGGACCCAGCGCGCGCCAAGTGTGACCGAGCTTTATGCCAACGGTAAGCATGCGGCCACCAGCGCGTTTGAAGTCGGTGATCGCACGCTGGGCCTAGAAAAATCGCGTGCTATTGATTTGTCGTTGCGTAAAACGGCGGATCGCCTCACTGGCAGCATCGGCATTTTTCAACACCGCTTTGAGAATTTTATTTATCTCGCGCCCGCGCTGTCTTCGGGTACACAGCTGTATCGCGATGCATCGCGCGCGTCGGTCGCCTATGACGCAGACGGCGCGACACCGCAATTTAATTTTGTTGCTGCCCCCGCGTATTTTCGTGGCCTGGAGGCACAAGGACGTTTCAATGCGTGGGCCGCTCATGGCGATAGCGTGGCGTTGATGACGCGCGCCGATACTGTACGCGCGACAAGTAATGGCGATGCATTACCGCGTATCGCCCCGACGCGTTTGACGCTCGGCATGGAGTGGAAGCGCAATACCGGTTGGCTCGGGAGTATGGATCTCACGCGCGTCGCGGCACAAACACATCTCCCAACTTACACCACCACGTTACCAACCAATTTACCCACGGATGGTTACAACATGTTGAACGCTGCCTTGAGTTATCGCTTTCGGGTGCTCGGTGATGAGCAATGGGAGTTATATGCGCGTGGCACCAACTTAGGCAATGTGCAAGCGCGTAACGCCGTGTCATTTCTGAAAGATCGCGCCCCGCTCGGTGGACGCGCGTTGAGTATCGGGTTGCGCGGCACGTTTTGAGCTGTGGCGTTGCGTGTGTTTGCGCGAGATCAATTTGTCGCCTCTTGAAACGCCGCCGCAGTCCCCCATCTGATGGTCATCGAGCCGCATCACCGGCTCACCAACGTCGTCGCAAGTCGGTTGGTTGTGGGACTTTCCACACGCCTTGTGAAGGCTAAATGTATTCATTGATTAAGGAGACTGTCATGGCAAATCTAATGCGTCACGATCCATTCGGTGTTGTGCTGGATGACTTGTTTAAAGGATTTTTAGTGCGTCCCGTCGGCTATCGTTCTAACCAAGAAACCGGCGCGCAAATGGTGGTGGATGTCACTGAGCAGGCCAACGCCTATCAAGTGCACGCCGAACTTCCTGGGGTTAAAAAAGAAAACATCCACGTGTCGATTGATGGTGCGCAAGTCACGCTGACTGCAGAAGTGCAGCGTGAACAAACGACGCAAGAGGGCCAACGCGTGCTGCATGCCGAACGTGTGTACGGCAAATCCACGCGACGCTTTACCCTGCCGCAAGAGATTGATGAAGCAACGGCACAAGCGCGTTATATCGATGGAGTGCTTGAGCTGACTCTGCCCAAAAAAGTACCGGTAGCGAGTAAACGTCTAACGATTCAATAAAGCACCCAATCAGCGGCGGTTTGTTCACGCTCTGGCGGTTGTTGCAAACATGCCGATACATACAGTCAAAATCGCCACAGGGTCGGGTGAATCCCAGCCCTGTGGCAGTTTGGCGGTGTAAAATTTGTCGCTATGAACGCTACCCCCGCCCCCGCTGAGCAAGCGCGCATCCTCGCCGAAGCGCTGCCCTACATTCGTCGTTTTCACGGTAAAACCATCGTCGTCAAATTTGGCGGTAATGCGATGGTCGACACCGCGTTGCAAGAAAATTTTGCGCGCGATGTGGTGTTACTCAAACTCGTGGGCATGAATCCGGTCGTGGTGCATGGTGGTGGCCCGCAAATTGAGCAAGTGCTCGCGCGCTTAGGTAAGAAGGGCGAGTTTGTGCAAGGCATGCGCGTCACCGATGCTGAAACGATGGACGTGGTAGAGATGGTGCTCGGCGGCGCAGTCAACAAAGACATCGTCACCTTGATCAACCGCGCCGGTGGCAAAGCGGTTGGCCTGACGGGTCAAGACGGTGGCTTTATCCGCGCGCGTAAATTGCTGATTCAATCGCGCGACAATCCCAGTGAATCGATTGATATTGGCCAAGTGGGTGAGATTGAGTCGATTGATCCATCGGTCATTACTGCGCTCGAAGCCGGTGGTTTTATTCCGGTGGTCGCGCCGATTGGAATTGGTTCTGAGGGCGAGAGCTTTAATATCAACGCAGACCTCGTGGCCGGTAAGTTGGCGGAGGTTTTAAAAGCAGAAAAACTAGTGCTACTTACCAACACACCGGGTGTGTTGGATGCGCAAGGTCAGCTGCTCACAGGCATCACACCGCGTCAGATCGATGAGATGGTCGAAACAGGCGTGCTTTCTGGCGGTATGCTGCCAAAAATTTCTTCGGCACTCGATGCTGCGCGTAGTGGCGTGAAGGCCGTGCATATTATCGATGGCCGTGTACCGCACGCCTTATTGCTCGAGGTACTCACCGATCGTGGTGTGGGTACCTTGATTCGTAACAAGTAACCACACCGACCGACGCTGCGGTGCGGATTGCTCGCTTACCGGCTTCGCGCCGCGTGTGGATCTTCGATCTTGATAACACGCTGCACGACGCACGACCGTATTTCTTTCCAGAAATGCATGTGCAGATGAATCAATGGCTGCGTGTGAATTTAAATCTCGATGAAGCCGGCGCAAATGCCCTACGTAGTCTGTTTTGGCAAAAATATGGCACCACGATGGCGGGTTTAGTGCGGCATTACGGCATGAACCCAAAGCGCTTTATTCAAGAAACGCACAACTTTGGTCAGTACGAAGCGCGCGTGACATATGACAACGCCTTACGCCATGCGTTGGCTCGATTACCCGGAAAAAAATTGATCTTTTCAAACGCGCCGCGTCATTACGTTGATGGGGTGTTGGGTGCGATAGGCGTGCGACGGTTTTTTTCTGCCATTTACACCATTGAAGACACCCGTTATCGACCCAAGCCGGCGTTACACGGGTTTCATGTGTTGATGCGTGCGCACAAGCTCGACCCGCATCGCTGCGCGTTTATTGATGACGCACTCGAAAATTTACACGCCGCCAAGCGCCTCGGCCTAGAGACGGTGTGGGTGAGTCGCGGCTTGGGTAAGCCGCGCTTTGTGGATGCGCGTATTGCCAGCGTGCTCGAGCTGCCCGGTCTGGCATTTCGCAACGTGGCTTAAGCCGGTATTACATCCGCGCAATCCAGACGCAACGCCGGCCGCGGAGTTCGTTACAATTACGCCTTATGCCGCGCGAAAAAAGTGAACATAAACGAGGCGAACGCCGCCAGCAGATTCTGCAGGCGCTCGCTGCAATGCTAGAGCAGCCGCGTTGGGAAAAAATCACCACCGCAGCGCTCGCTGCACGCCTAGATGTTTCTGAGGCGGCGTTGTATCGGCATTTTGCTTCCAAGGCGCAGATGTACGAAGGCTTGATTGAATTTATCGAGCACTCGGTCTTTACTTTAACCAATCGGATTAGCGCCGACGAAACAGATGCGCGTCGCCATGCGCCTCGCATGCTGGAGTTGCTACTTGCGTTTGCCGAAAAAAATCCTGGCATGGTCCGTGTCATGATTGGCGAAGCGTTGGTCGGTGAGCATGAACGTTTACAAGCGCGCATGAATCAATTTTTTGATCGCTTTGAGGCCACGCTCAAGCAGGCACTAAAACTGGCTGCTACCGATGCGCAGGGCGCCTTGCCTGCCGGGGAAGATCCTGCGGCGCATGCTGCTGCACTCACACGCTATGCGTTAGGCTGTCTGCACGTGTTTGCGCGCAGTGGTTTTGTGAAAAAACCCAGCGAGCAGTTAGCACCACACTGGCATTACATCGGTTAAACACGCACGATGCGTTGGGGCAGCGCCGTGTTCTGCTCAACGCCGGTGGATTGAGCTTGCGCCACACACTGCACACGCTGGATCACGCGGAATACCAATCGTGCGCCACTCGGCGCTGAGTGCGTCATACAGTTGCAAACGGCTGCTTAATGTTTGACCCGCACCGGTGAGTTGTTTAATCGCTTCGGTGGCCTGCATTGCACCGATGGTGCCGGTGAGTGGTGAGAGCACCCCCAGCGTTGCGCACGCAACGTCTTCGGCGTGCGTGTCTTCGGCAAACAGGCAGGCATAACACGCGGCATTTTCTTTGCGCGAATCAAATACCGCCAGTTGCCCATCAAAACGAATCGCCGCGCCAGAAACCAAGGGCACACGATGTTGTACGCAGGCGCGGTTGATGGCATGACGGGTGGCGAAGTTGTCGCTGCAATCGAGGACGACATCCGCTGCAGCGATCGCGGTATCAAGCGCAGCACCCGCTAAGCGTGCGACCACCGGGTTGACGCGAACATCTGGATTCATGGCTTGCAGCACGCGTTGTGCAACCTGTGCTTTGGGCTGACCGATATCGCTTTCGCGATACAACACTTGGCGTTGCAGATTGGTGGCATCTACACAATCACCATCGGCGATGGTGATTTGCCCGACGCCGCTTGCCGCGAGATAGATCGCCGCCGGACAACCCAGCCCGCCTGCACCGACAATCAGTACATGTGCAGCAAGTAAGCGTGATTGCGCTTCAATGCCCAGTGCATCAAGTAACAGATGACGGCTGTAGCGAAGGAGCTGACGATCATCCATGGTGTATGGGCAGTGATGCGTCGATAAATACCAATGCAGCAGCGGCACGCACGAATGCGTGCCGCGTGTGCTTAGTCAGATTTTTTATTGCTGCTCACCGCAGCGGTTTCTGCTGGGGGCTGACCTTTGACAGGCTGACCCTTCAGATGATTGAGCGCTTGTAATAACTGGAAATCATCTTTTGATCCCAACTCAATCGGCTTGGGTGGTTCGGCTTCTGCGGTGGCCGGCGTCGTTGATTTAGTACGTGGCGTGGAGGCCTCTTCGGCCGGTGTTTCGCCACGCTGAGCAGAAAGATGACGCTGTAGATCGGCTTCGCGAAGACGGGCTGCAGCGTTTGCGCCGGGTTCTTCAACCAAAATATCTGGGGTGATGCCTTTGGCCTGAATAGAGCGTCCCGATGGCGTGTAATAACGCGCGGTGGTGAGTTTAATCGCGGTGTTGTTCCCCAGCGGCATGATGGTTTGTACGGAACCTTTTCCAAAGGTTTGTGTGCCCATGATGGTGGCGCGTTTGTGATCTTGCAACGCGCCAGCCACGATCTCGGAGGCTGAAGCAGAACCGCCATTGACCAACACCACCATCGGTACTTTACGGACTGCAGCAGGCAGGCCTTTTAAAACATCATCACGCGTGCCACGACCGTAATCTTCGGGTGCAGCGAGATACTTGCGACGCGCATCCTCAGTTCGACCATCGGTGGACACCACCAAAGCTTTGTTGGGCAAGAACGCGGCAGAAATCGCTACCGCGCCATACAACAAACCGCCCGGGTCATTCCGTAAATCAAGGACCAAACCTTTCAGTGTGCCTTGTTTGTACAAGGTGTCGATGTGACGGACCAAGCTTTCGGTGGTGCCTTCTTGAAATTGCGAGACCCGTACCCATGCATACCCAGGTTCGATCATTTTGGATTTCACGCTCTGCACTTTAATCACGGCACGCGTGAGTGTGACGATGATGGGCTGTGGTTCGCCTTTGCGTGCAATGGTGAGCGTGATGTTGGTATTGGGTTTGCCGCGCATGCGTTTTACCGCATCGTTGAGGCTCATGCCTTTGACTGGTGTGTCATCGAGTTTGACGATGAGATCGCCCGGCTTGATCCCCGCACGAAATGCCGGCGTGTCTTCGATGGGCGAAACCACTTTTACAAAACCAT
>CAWUMP010000061.1:0-10811 GCA_963923385.1 uncultured bacterium
TCAGGATCCACATCGACATCGGACGGCCCTCTCGGTTGACTGCGAAACGACGAGGGGAACGGGTGCTGAACTGGGTCAGTTTGCGCATTTTGCAATTGATTAATTTGTTGTCTTAACGCATTATGAACAGATTATTTCGACTTTGTTCCGGCATTTTTTTGGCCGACGAGGACGACTGAGGACAGTTTGGAAACCATCGACCCAGCAGAAGCCCTCGAGCACGACGCCCACGGCGCCGATCCGTTTAAATCCCGTGCCGCCATGTTGGTCTCGGTGCTAGCCATGATTCTTGCGCTGGCTAGCTTGGGTGGCTCGAACGCGGCGAAAGACGCGACCCAACACAACATTTTGGCTGCCAACGCGTACGCGTTTTTCCAGGCAAAAAACATCCGTCAGACCGCCTATAAGCTGGCTGCCGATGACATCGAATTACAGCTATTACGCGATACCAAGCTGCCCGAAGCCACGCGCGCGCAATTACAAAAAAAATTAGAAGACTACAAAAAAACTGTCGCCCGATACGAATCTGAACCTGAAAACCGCGAAGGCAAGCGCGAGCTCATCGCGCAAGCTAAAGAACATGAACATCACCGCGATGTAGCCTTGCGTAAAGATCCTTGGTTTGACTACGCCGAAGCGGCTTTACAGATCGGGATTGTGCTTGCTTCAGTCGCCATCATTATGTCAACGCCTGCACTGCTCTACGCGGCCGCCTTTTTGGGCTTGCTCGGTGCGCTCTCCACATTAAACGGCTATTTTTTGTTTTATTAGTTTCCCAAACAACCGTCTTTCGTTTCTTCAGTTTAAGAGAGAGTTCTCATGATTAGATTAGTCCTTGAAATTGTAGTTGCCGTGATTCTGGCAATTACGGCCACCTTGAGCTTTGTGAGCTTCAAGCAAGGCAAAGACGTACAAAAGCAAGTGGTCGAAGCTAAAAAAGAGATTGGCGAAGTTGCGAAGCGTATCGACGAACTTGAAGCTGCCGCACACGAAGCGCACGCTGCTGCAGAAAAAGCCCACGAAACCAAACACGAAGGACCGCACTGGGCCTATGAGGGTGAAATGGGACCGGACAAATGGGGCAGCATGAAGGGCTTTGAAACCTGTGGCACTGGCAAAGCTCAATCGCCCATCGACTTGAAAGAACCGTTTGCCAAAACCTCGCACGTGATTCGTCCCGATTACAAACCGGGCGCGCTCACGGTTCTAAATAACGGTCACACCATTCAAGTCAACATCGAACCTGGCAGCCGGATGTTTATCAACTCCGAGCCTTTTGACTTGCTTCAATTCCACTTTCATCGTCCCAGCGAAGAGCATATCAACGGTAAGCCGATGGATATGGTGGCGCACTTTGTTCATAAGAGCGCCTCGGGCAAGCTCGCCGTGCTCGGCGTACTGTTGCGTGAAGGTGGCGAAAACCAAGTCATCAAAACGATTTGGGATAACGCACCTGTGAAAGAAGGCCCACCAGTCACTGTGTCTGGGGTCACCATTAACCCAGCCAACTTGTTGCCTACGCGTTTAGGCTATTGGGCGTTTGAAGGTTCACTCACGACCCCTCCGTGTACTGAAGGTGTCACATTCTTTATCTTAAAAACACCCACACACATTGGCCGTGCACAAGTGGATGGTTTTCCGTTTAAGCTGAACGCACGTCCTGTGCAACCGCTTAACGGTCGCCAAATCCTAACCAACTAACGACGTACGCTCTCGATGATCGTGGCCAACGATCATCGACGAAATGTGGCTACGTTAACCCCAACACGCCGTTGTCCGCTTATCCTGCGGCAGCGGCGATTGTCTTTCTAAACCGAGATTATTTACATCATGTCTGCTCATCATCACACCCCGCACCATCGTCCAAAAATTCCTGGCATGCTCACGTTGGCTGCGCTGGGCGTTGTCTTTGGCGATATTGGCACCTCACCTTTGTATGCGCTAAAAGTTGCGGTTGAAGCCTCACAAGGTGGTGGGGGTACCAACCTTGAGCCTGCGGTGTTTGGCATTCTTTCGTTGATTACTTGGTCGTTGATCTTGGTAGTCACACTGAAGTACGTGATGATCATCATGCGCGCTGACAACGGTGGCGAAGGCGGCGTGTTTGCACTCACCGCGCTGCTCTTACGCAAATTGGGCCAGCACACCAAAGCGCGTTGGGCGGTGACGCTGGCAGGCACCTTGGGTGCTGCCTTATTTTTTGGTGACAGCATGATCACACCGGCGATCTCGGTGCTTAGTGCAGTCGAAGGACTCAACGTCATCTCACCAGATTTAAAGTCTTACATTATTCCGATTGCACTGGTACTGATCACGGCGCTGTTTGCAGTAGAGCGCTTTGGCACAAACAAAGTGGGCGGTGTGTTTGGCCCCATCATGTTGGTCTGGTTTTTTTCATTGGGTGCATTGGGATTCGTACAAATTCTCGATAACCCAACGGTATTGGCTGCGCTCAACCCATTCATGGGTCTGCAATTTATTACCTCACACGCGGGCGTTTCCATCGCGATTTTAGGTGCGGTCGTGCTCTCGGTGACAGGTGGTGAAGCTCTATACGCTGACATGGGACACTTTGGACTCAACCCGATTCGTCGTGCGTGGTTGTTTTTGGTGTTCCCTGCACTACTGCTGAACTACTACGGTCAAGGCGCGCTACTGATTCGCGATGCGAGCGCATTAGATAATCCGTTTTATCGTTTAGCTCCGGAATGGGCATCGATTCCACTGCTGCTATTGGCGTTCATGGCCACGATCATTGCTTCACAAGCGGTGATTTCGGGTGCGTTTTCTATTGCCAATCAAGCAGTGCAGCTTGGCTACATTCCGCGCTTGCGCGTACGTCACACCTCGGCCGAAGAAATCGGCCAAGTGTATGTCTCGAAAGTGAACATCATGTTGTTTATTGGCGTGGTCGGCTTGGTATTAGGTTTTCGTAATTCAGAAAATCTCGCCTCTGCGTATGGTATTTCTGTCACCGGTGCGATGGCGATTGACACGCTGTTGGCAGGTTATTTCATGATCGTCATTCGCAACTGGAATAAATGGATTTTTATCCCGTTGTTTGCTGGCTTGTTTGCCATCGATATTCTGTTTCTTGGCGCCAATCTATTTAAGTTCTTCGAAGGCGGTTGGTTACCTATTGCGGTTGCAGCGGTGATTTTGATGGTCATGATCGCGTGGATTCGTGGCCGCGAAAAATTGCTCGCCGCACGTTGGGATGGTGCGATTCATCTGAAAGACTTTTTGGGTAGCCTGCAGCCTGGCTCACCCATTCGCGTCCCTGGCACGGCGATTTTTATGGTGCCGCATGACGATATCGTGCCGATTGCCTTGTTACACAACATGAAGCACAACAAGGTCATCCATGAAAGAGTCATCTTGATGCGTGTACAAATTGAAAGCATCCCGTTTGTACTTGATCAAGAACGCATTAGCGTCTCTCACCATGACCATAACTTCCATTCTGCAGTGGTACGTTATGGCTTTATGGAGGAGCCCAATATTCCTCGCGTGTTGGCTTTCTTACGTGTGCGTGAATTCCATTTCAGCCTGATGGAAATTTCGTTCTTTGTAGGTAAAGAAAAAGTCATCTCGCGTGAAAGCGCCTCACCGTTAGTGGCCTTATTTATTCTGATGCATCGCACGATGCTCGGGGCCACCGAGTACTACAAAATTCCTACGGGGCATGTGGTTGAGCTCGGTGGTCACACCACCATTTAATGCTTCTGATGTGCGCTGTGTTGGTATTGCCCAGCACAGCGCGTAGTTGACTTGAACAATGGCGCACAGCCTGCCTTACCTTGATGCAGCCTGCGTACATCAAGCACTCGATTTCCCTCGGCTGATTGCACGGTTACGTTGTGCTTTTCTTTCTGGCGTGACTGCGCCGGTACGACACGTCCATGCGCTCAGCGATGATCAACCCGCGAATCGATTGCTGCTCATGCCAGCTTGGCAAGCACAGCAATCCTTAGGCGTAAAAATTGTCACGGTGTTTCCGCGCAACCCATCTCGAGGCGCAGCCACGGTGGGCGCTTGTTATGTTCTGCTCGATCCGCACACCGGTCATCCGCTCGCGGTCCTCGATGGCGAGGCATTGACGCTTCGTCGCACTGGCGCGGTATCTGCGTTGGCCACGCAAGCCTTGGCTCGACAAGAGGCGCGCGTCCTCACCCTCATCGGCACCGGACAGCTGGCGCCTTATATGGCCATGGCGCATTGCGCTGTTCGTCCGATTGAACAAATCTACGTTTGGGGACGCAACCTCCAACGTGCCGAAGCATTGGTTCGTCAGTTACAACGCGCAGGATTCAATGCGCAAGTTGAATCGCAGCTCACGCAAGCCATTACCCGCGCCGACATCATCAGCTGTGCCACCACGTCCGACACTCCGCTGGTGCATGCACGCGATGTACGGCCTGGTACGCACATCGATTTAGTCGGTGGGTTTACCCCGACCATGCGCGAAGCCGATGATGCATTGATGTCCACCGCAAGCGTATTTGTTGATACGTACGCGGGCACACTGAAAGAAGCGGGCGACTTGGTACAACCGATCGCCCGCGGCACCATGACACGCAATGACTTGCGCGCGGAATTGGTGGAGCTGCTGCGTGGCGATCATGCTGGTCGGCAAGCTGCCAACGAAATCACGTTGTTTAAGTCCGTGGGTACCGCCCTGGTGGACTTAGCGGCAGCGCAATGGGTCTACGATCAACAACGCGGTGCGTAAGTCTTGCATCGCCGGTCTTCGCAGATGTCACCGTTAGGCGCGACCCAACATCAAACACACGGCCACAAAAGCCCAGGTGGCTAGATCGGCAAAAACAATCGACAGTTCAGGCATGGCATTGACCTCAGAGAACGTAAAGTACTGTGTATTTATACAGTACTTTACGGCACTCGACAAGATCTACATTTCGGCCGCAGACGCAATATCGAAAGAAGTAAAATTAACGCATTAAATCAAATGGTTAATTTATAAAAACGAGGGTCGCTGGCGGAGTTGCTCGCGCTCAAATCCTGCAATCCGCTTGTATTTTTCGCCGATGGCCTCGATTTCCGCGGCCGACATCACATCCTCAATACGAATAAACGGCTGGTCTGCCGTGCGCTCATGCACGGTTCGAAGCAACGAATCTGGCCCGGATGTTCGGTTGGCGAGCACCACGTCATACGCAGCCTGCAAACGCTTGGCTTGATAGGACTGCAAGGCTGTCGTGACGTCGTTGGATTCACGTAAACAGGCCGCCAATACGCGCGCATCGAGAATAGCCTGCCCCGCTCCGTTTGATCCACGCGGATACATCGGGTGCGCAGCATCGCCCATCAGCGTCATGCGTGCCTGCGTCCAAAAAGGCAACGGATCACGATCAACCATCGGGTACTCCAAAATTTGCTCGGCTTGCTGCATCAAGGCAACCACATCCAACCAATCAAAGCGCCAGCCGTTGAAGGTCGGCAAAAAATCTTCTAACTTTCCAGCGAGGTTCCAATCTTGCTGCACATTGCGCGGTGACTGGATTTCAGCCACCCAATTAATCAACTGATGTCCTTGCGCATCAATGGCATTGCGGATCGGGTACACCACCATCTTCCCGACTTCCAGCCAGCCGCCGATGATCATGCTCGCACCGGTCAAAAAAGGCTTGGCACGCGTCACCCCACGCCACATGTTGATGCCTTGATATGACGGCGGTCCTTCGTGCGGATGCAACTGACGTCGCACAGCTGAATGAATACCATCCGCCCCAATGAGCGCGGCACCGTGTACCGCAGTGCCATCATCAAAGTGCGCCGTGACGCGATCGGCGTTTTGCTCGGCCTGCAGAAAGCGTTTTCCGACAACAACCGCGCCTTCACCTAAACGCGCTTGAACCGCGGCAAGCAACACCGCGTGTAAATCGGCGCGATGTATCGACAATTGCGGCCAATCGTATCCCGCAAAACGACCACGCGGTTCAGTGGTGATGGTCTGCCCAAAGCGGTTACAAAAAACAATCTCGCGCGTGGCAACCCCCACCGCAGACAATGCCTCGAGCAAACCCAACTCGGTGAGCTCACGCATGGCATGCGGCAACAGATTCACACCTACACCCAGTGGTTTAAACGCAGGCGCCGCTTCAAACACGCGACACGACAAACCCGCTTGATGGAGCGACAAAGCCAGCGTCAAGCCAGCAATTCCCCCGCCAACAATCAACACATCACGAGACATTGCGGCGTATTAATTAAGCTTCAACATGCGCAGCGGGTTGTAGCTAATCAGCGTCTCCCCGTGCTGGTTTTTTACTTCGTTAGCAAAACGCACGAGTCCACGGTCGCCCTTTGAAGTGAGTCGTGCTTCCACTACCTCGACTTCAACGTGAATGGTGTCTCCCACCAAAGTAGAGCGTCGAACATCCAGTTGCGCGTTTAAAAAAGCCAAGCCTGTATCTTGCATCGATGGCAGCAATAAGCCTTCAGCAAACGCATACACCAATGCACCTGGAACGGGTCGACCTTTCAGTACGCGCTCGGCGTCATCTTCAACCGTAAATAATTCTTCCGTCAGCCAAGTGAGGTTCACAAACGCGTTTAAATCTGACTCGCTAATGGTGCGACGGTGCGTCTTAAAGCGCGTACCGACTTGGCATTGATGAAAACCAAACCCACGACCAATGACTGGCATTTCGTTTGACATGTTGCGCTCCAAAAGTTAATAAGATTTCGGTAAACCCAGCACACGCTCCGCGATAAAACACATCACCAATTGCGGGCTCACCGGTGCAATTCGTCCAACCAATGATTCGCGCAGATAACGCTCAACGTGATATTCCTTGGCGTAACCAAAGCCACCGTGCGTCATCACTGCTTGTTGGCAAGCATCAAAGCTGGCTTCACCGGCGAGATATTTGGCGGCATTCGCCTCGGCACCGCTGGGTTGATTGGTGTCATATAACCAAGCGGCTTTAAATACCATCAGGTTGGCGGCTTCGAGCGCCATCCAGTTTTGCGCCAATGGATGTTGAATGCCTTGGTTCTGACCAATCGGCCGATCAAACACCACACGTTCACGCGCATATTGCGTGGCTCGACGTAAGGCACACTGCCCTAAGCCCACTGATTCTGCTGCAATCAAAATCCGCTCGGGGTTCATGCCATGCAAAATGTATTCAAAGCCACGCCCCTCTTCGCCAATCCGATCCGCTTCAGGAATAACCATGCCATCGAAGAACACCTGATTAGAGTCGACGCACTTGCGACCCATTTTTTCGATCTCACGCACCTCTACTTTGCTGCGATCAAAGTCGGTATAAAACAGCGACAACCCTTGCGTGGGCTTGCTGCATTGCTCGATGGGTGTGGTTCGTGCAAGTAGCAAAATTTTTTCTGCAATCTGCGCCGTCGAAATCCAAACCTTTTGTCCAGACACAATGTAGCGGTCACCTTGCTTTTCGGCCTTGGTTTTGATCCGTGTCGTATTTAAGCCAGTATTCGGTTCTGTCACTGCGAAGCACGAACGTTCTTTACCGGCAATCAAATTCGGCAACATGCGTTTTTTTTGCGCCTCCGTGCCAAACACCACCACCGGGTTCAAACCAAAGATGTTCATGTGAATGGCTGACGCACCCGAAAACCCCGCACCGGATCCAGCGATGGTTTGCATCATCACCGCAGCCTCAGTAATACCTAAACCGGCACCGCCAAAGGCTTCAGGCATGGCAATCCCCAACCAACCATCCCGCGCTAAGGCTTGATGCAGTTCGGTGGGAAACCCGCCTGCGTGGTCTTTGTTAAACCAATAGGCATCATCGAACTGCGCGCAAATCTTGCCGATGGCCTCGCGAATCGCTTCTTGTTCTGGCGTGAATCCAAATTCCATGACGCACCTATGTCGATAACCAAAGAAGAACTAACTCATGCAAGCTTAATCGTTCCGGCCTCGGCAAGCGCTATGATTTGCGAATCATCCATCCCTGCTTCGCGTAACACTTCGTGCGTGTGCTCGGCATGCGCTGGCACAGAGCGGCGTAATTGCGTGCCGGGGTGACCATTTGCCCACACAGGGAATAAGGCAAACTTCTCGCCGTCAATTTCAGCGACGTCTTGACGCGCAACAATTTGCGGCAGATGCGCTGCTTGAGCGGGGGTTAAACATAAATCAACAGGCACATCCCGCGCTTCAAGTAAGCGTACCCACTCGTCGGCTGTTTTCATGGCAATCACCTCAGCCAAGCGAGCCGACAAAAGATCGCCATGTTGTCGCCGCAGCGCATCGCTAGCGTACTTTGCATCGGCTAAATCCGGTGCTAAGGCAGCGCACACGGACACAAAGTTATTCCAGAAATGTTCTTCCAGAATGCCTAACGTCAGCTTGCGTCCATCCTTGGTATTAAAAATATCATTGACCGGAAAAATATGCGCCTTGCGGTCCACGTCATCCGACAAAGAATGGCGCATCGCCGACCAATAAAATCCCGCCTCAAATAAAGAAAGGTCTAAGCACACCCCTTTTCCGGTCTGATGTCGCGCGTGCAAGGCAGCTAACACCGCGGTCGAGGCGGCACACCCGCCACCCATGTCTGCAATCGGCAAAGACGAGCGTGTGGGTGGCTGCAACCATTGGCCCGGAAACGCCAAACCGCCACCAGCCGCGATGTAATTGACATCGTGTCCTGGGCGATCACGCCACGGTCCCGTCTGCCCATAACCACTGATCGAGCAATAGATAATTTTCGGGTTGATCGCACTGAGCGTGGCGTAATCAATGCCTAAGCGCTGCGCAACACCAGGACGAAAGCCTTCCATCACAATATCGGCACGTTGTACCAGCGCTGCGACCACCTCACGCGATTGCGGCGCTTTTAGATTGATCGCAATCGCGCGCTTATTGCGATTTTCGGTGCGAAACTGCACCGGCACATAATGCCGCCCAGGGTCGCCAGAAACAGACTCAACCTTAATGACGTCTGCGCCCAAATCGGCAAATGCAGCCGAGGCAAACGGGCCAGGAACGAACATCGAAAAGTCGATCACTTGCACCCCTGCAAGTGGCTGCCAAGTGTCTGCTGTCATGCGGTGACCCTTTCATCATGCAAAGAAGTCACACACGATAGCGCAAGTCAGCGCTCAGCGAAGTTCAGTTTTGAGTCCGGAGTCGCGGATGAATTTCTGCCAGAAATTAAATTGGCTCTGAATAAAGCGCTGCAACTCTGCCGGGCCATCCTGACTGGGCGTGGTACCTAACTCCCCCAAACGTTGACGAATCTGCGCGTCCTTGATGGTGTCTTGGGTCGCACGCGCGAGTCGACTCACCACGTCAGTCGGTGTGCCTGCAGGTACAACCAACCCATTCCAGGTGACCACATCAAATTCAGGTAAACCTGATTCCGCTAAGGTTGGCACGTCTGGCAATTGCGAGAAACGCTGCGCACTGGTGACGGCAAGCGGGCGAAGTTTTCCGGCTTTTATTTGCACCAGGGCATCGGATGTATTGGCAAAGGTGAGTTGCACTTCACCACTCAGGGCCGCTGCAACCGCTGGCGTACCGCCTTTGTAAGGCACATTGGTGATTCGCGTACCGGCCATGTGATTAAAGACCAAGCCCGAAAGCTCAATCAACGAACCGGGACCCGCCGTTCCAAAATTGAGCGCACTCGGTTGGGCTTTTGCGATCGTGATCAGTTCACGAATATTTTTTGCCGCTACCGCCGGATGCGCGAGTAACACTTGAGGATTACCGTTCACGCCGGCAACCATCACAAAATCACGCAGTGGGTCATAGGACATTTTTTGCAGCAATGGTGCGATCACAAAGGGGCCTGCGACCGCCAACAGTACGGTGTAGCCATCAGCGCTTGCGCGCGCCACAAACTCGGTAGCAATCGCACCACCGGCACCGGCACGATTCTCTACCACCACCGGCTGGCCAAGTAACTCTTGCATTCTTGGCGCGATCATTCGCGCAGTGAGATCAGTGCTTCCGCCGGGAGCAAATGGCACCACAATTTTGATCGGCCGCGATGGCCAAGTCTGCGCTTGCAATGTACCGGTACCAACAAATATCAACGCGAAGACCGCGGCAAACACAAGCTGAACAACGCGCTTCAACATACCCAACCCTCCTCAACCAAACGTCTTAGGTTCGCGCCTTTGCAGGATTTTCTAGATACGGCGGTGCATACATCACCATAATTTTAGCGCGCTCACTGGTCACCTTGACTAAGTGCATTTCGTCGGCCGGAAAAAAGCACGCATCACCAGGGCCCATTTCAAACGACTCACCGCCCACTTCGACATGCGCCGTTCCTTCGAGCATGTAACACGCTTGTTCGATGCCTGGATGTGCATGCGGTAAAGCGCCCTTGCCGCGCTCAACCTCACCGATCAGCATTTCAAGCTGGGTGGCACCTACGGTCTCGGGACAAATCAAACGAAAATTACGCGTACCGGTATGGTTGGCAGGTGAATAAGGTGTGACGTCTTGTTGGCGAATTAAAAATTTGCTCATGTTTTTTGTCCCTCCTGTTCTTCAATTGTCGCCGCACGATCACCGACAAGCAACACATAAGCAGTCGGCACGACAAACAGCGTAAACAAGGTACCCAATAACAAGCCACCGACAATCACCCAACCAATCGGTTGACGCGCTTCAGCACCCGCACCACTGGCTAAGGCTAAGGGCACGGCGCCTAACACCATGGCGCCAGTGGTCATCAAAATTGGACGTAGGCGTAATGCAGAAGCTTCGATCACCGCATCTCGCCGTGAATGTCCTTCCTCGCGCAGTTGATTCGCAAACTCCACAATCAAAATACCGTGCTTGGTGA
>CAWUMP010000062.1:0-10796 GCA_963923385.1 uncultured bacterium
CAACCGGCTCGAGCAGCGGGTCCTGGTACTCGAAGGCAGTAAGGCGAGCTTCAGCACGCGCAGTGGCGGTTCGATCGTGAACCGTACCCCGATTGGCGGTCAGCCGGCGGCCGGTGCACCTGCTGAGCACATCACGCAATTTGAGGTGACGCCGCAGCTCAATGGGCGGGTGGCTATTTTGCAAGTCAATGTCGAGCGCGAGAGCACAGGCGTCGCCGGTGGACAGCGCTTGAACAGTACGGTGAGTGTGCCTTTAGGCGAATGGGTTGAGCTGGGCGGTCGTGGGCCGTGGATGAATGAATCCGTCGAGACCGCTTCTTCGAGAGACGCGCGTGCCCAGAGCGATCGGGTGTTGATTCGGGTGGATGAAGTCCGTCGCTAGCAAACCTTGAGGGCTGCGCGCAGCCGGCGGTGCCTGCTGTGGGCAACAGCGCCACGGCTTAACTTTGAGTGGCTTGCGTCGACGTTACCTATGCAGTCCTACAAATAAGATGCGTACGCAAGGGTAAGAAAAGTGAAGATCGCTCCGAGGTATTTTGCTCTGTTGATCGGTGTGTTGGTCCACACCACACCGCTATTGGTTTGGGCGCAAGCGCGACCGGCGACGCCTGCGCCTTCAACGGGTGTTCCGGCCAATGCAACCGCAGCGGCGTTTGCATTGCCCTCGGGTCCAATTCCAGGAACAGAACCGGAAACTGCACCGGCACCTGCCCCTGAAAAAAATTGCCGCATTGGTAGTTTTAAAGCGATGGCCTTGAGCGTGAACGATCCCACCCTCCGTGCAAATGCGGCGGTGGCTTGGTTGCGCGCGCACGCTGTTGAATGCTCGGCAGATCAGTTACGTTTTATTCGTAACAATCAGCCCTTGTGGCTGGGCACCTCAGATTCTCCGCGACTAACCGCGCTCGTTGATACTTTGATTGAAGTCGCTGCGAGTGAAGATCCAAGTTTGTTCCGTACGATTTTTGCCACGCCAGAGTTTGCGGCGGCTGCCCCTGCGCGCAGTGCAACCAAGCCACGTGCCGTTGGTGCAACGACCACGCGTTAAGCGGCATCAGCCTATCGGGTCGAAAGATTACTTTGCCGCGGCTTTGGCTGGCGGTTTCGCCGTAGCTTCCGAGCTTGCGTCGGCGGGTTTGAGGGCGGCCTCAGCGGCACCGACAAGCGCCTTGGCGTTGGCGCAGTCTGCAAGGACCTCAATTGGTCTACCTGTAGCGGCAATGCCACTTTGGGCCGCACAAACAGAACTTAAGCTAGCAGACCAATTCACCATCTCGAGTGCTTTTTGATACGCGGACAAGGTTTCCGGATGGTCACGTCCCTTAGTCAACATGCGTAACGCGGCCACGGCGAGAATTTGTTCGGCGCTTGGATTGCGCGATGCACCGACAGCAATCTCGAGATCTTTCAGGCCTTGGCCGTTGGCTAGAGCGGCTTTCGCCGCATCCAATTCAACCTCTTTGCTCATCAGCTCTTGCATGCGTGCTTGGGTAGATTTTTTTTCATCTTCCAAACTCTTGGTCTGCGTTTCTGCTAGGGTCACGCGTTTACGCAGATCTTCGGTTTCGGTTTCGATCGCCTGTAGTTGTATGGTGGCGTAGACCCCGTAGGCGCTGCCGCCGAGGGCAAGAAGAATAGGTAAGACAGTGAGTAGAAAACGACGCATGATGCAATCCTTATTAATCAGTACGAGTGTGGCAGGCTTATGGAGGCAGGTATGAGAGCGGTACTCGTTTCGGTGTTGGCCACGCTGTGCGTGGGATTGGTGATTCTTTTTGGTTTTGATGCACTGGGCTGGATGCGCTTTTCTTTTGGCAGTAGCGATAGCGCTGCAGGTGGTCCGCTCTCAACCGAGAGTAACGCGCAACTCATGCTGGTGTGTGATCTACAAATTACGCTGCCAGTGAATGGTTTAGATAAACCAGCCGAACAGCGCCAGCAAACCGTGGTGGCTGGCTTTGATTTTGAAAAACAATCTGGCTGGTATGGTGGTTTGTTTGCGCTCTCGGAGAGCCGCAAAGGCACACTCGTTGTTGAGGGCCGAAAATTACGCGTCAGTCGTCCGGCGTTGTTTCCGCGTTTTGGCACCATGATTATTGGCGAAGAATTTGTGGTCAACCGCGACACTGGCGATTTCACGCAAACCCTCACGTTCCAAGATGGACGCTCGGCGAATTTCGTCAAAGGCGCATGTGGCCGTTTGATTCGTCCGCCGTTTTGATCCTCAGACGCGCGCATTGACTTAGGGGCGTGTGCTTTGCGGCGGTGGATATTGTAGAAATTCGTTGCGTGGAATTTCTGGCGCCGACGGTTTTGCTGCACTGACTGCGGGTGCTGGGCTCGGTGCCGTGGCTGCTGGCTTGGCAGGTGCAGGCGATGGGGCCGTTGTAGTTGGTGCACTCGCTGCGGGTGGTTTGATTGCTGCTTTCGCTGGCGGCTTTTCGACAGGCTTTGGTGCTGGCGGTTTTTCGCGCGCGGCGGTGAGTGCTTCAAGGCTGCGTGAAATCGCGGCTAATTTTTCAGCTTGTGCTTTGTTTAGTGCAGCCAGTTCTTTATTGGTTGCAGCCAACTCTTTATTGGTTGCAGCGATTTCTTCGCTGAGTTTGGTGGCTAGCTTGGCTTGTGCATCGGTTTGCGCTTGCAGCTGCTTATCTAGCGATTTGATTTGTGCTTGCAACTCTTTTTGTGTCGCCGCTAAATCGGCCGCGCGTTTTTCTGCAGCGGTATCAATCACCGGTCCGGCTGCCGCAAGCGTGATTGGTTTTTTCATTTCGTCTTGCATGGCATCGAGACGCTTTTCGATACGCTGCAAATTTTTGGTGATCGGTGCCGGATCCAATTCGGCAACACGATCGGTGATGCGTTTGGCTTGATCAATACGCAGATTTAAATCATTGACGCGTTTACTCACACTTTCAAGTAAGTCATCTGCCGCGCCCACGCTGCTGGTGACGGAGTAACCAAACGCCCCCAATAAGCCGAGGCCAATCACTAACATGGCACCGGTCGTGGCGAGGACGATTTGAGAGGTAACGCGTGAACGACTAATGGTGTCTTCTAGTCGATCTTCAATGCCCAACATGCGTTCTGTCGACTCGGCGGCCATTTCGGCGGTGCGATTCGCCACTGCAGCAGAATCTAGAACCACCTTGACTAACTTATCCAAACTATCGGGCGCACCCTCGGGCATGACGACGTCTTCACCCTCAGTGAGCTCGGCATGTAAGCCGACATCGGTGTCGTTGTGCGGATCATGAATGTCGGCTTCGTCGTGCGCGAGTTCAGCCCCCGTGACATGGAAGTCTTCTACATGTTCGGTGATTGGATCTTCAGCGCTTGCAAGTTCTGGTGCAGCGTCAGCAGCAGGCGTCGTGGCCTCGGGTGACGCGTCAGCGATCGCAGCGTCATCTGTCGGGGGGGCGGTGTCTTGTTTGGTATCCATGGCCCTACTCAGTGTGGTTTACGCGGTCGTGATTCAAGTTGTTGATTGATGCGATCTAAACGCGCGTTCAGTTCGCGTGTTTGTGTTTCGGTGGCTTGCAGTTTTTCAATCGCTGCCTGACTCATGTCGAGTTTGGTGATTCGATGTTCGGCTGCGGGTGGGGCAGGTTGTGGCGACGTGACCGCAGCAGGTGCAATCGCTTCGGTTGGTGTTTGCTTTGCAATTGGTTGCTCAGTGTGCGCGTCGTTCGGTGAAATAAAAATCCGGTGCGCAGCTTCACCCGCTGCCTCTAAATCGAGGCTCGGCAGGTCAATCGTCGAGCCTTCCGTCGCAGCTTGTTTTTCTAAGTTGAATGGGGTTTGAAGTGAAGTATCCGGAACAACATCCATCCCGCTTGCGGCTTCGGCAGGTAGCAGCACATCGTCACGACGATGACGTTCGGCATCTGCGTTTTCTAAAAAAGTGAGGGCGTCTGTTTCACGACGCTTGCTGGCTTCAGCTTGTGCTGCCTCTGAGGGTTCGTCTTCGTTGATTTGTTCGCGATGCAGACCAGACACTGCTTCGGCGGTGGCCTCGCGGTGTGTGGTAGGAGGGCTGCTTTGCGGGGTTGGTTCGCGGTGTGTGCTGCCTAACTCGGGGTCAGTTTGTTCGTTGTGTTGGTCCGATGGCGGTTCACCCGTTGTCTCGCGGTGCTGATAACCAAGCTCTGGATCGTATGCACGCGCTGCATCTTCGGCGTGTTGCGCAGCGATGGCCTCACGATGGGCGTTTGCATCCGCGTTGGAACGTGTCTCGCGGTGTGTGTTGCCATCGGGCTGCTGTAGCGTTTCTAGGTGAGCGCTGTTGCTGTGGTGACTCGCCTGCTCAAGATGCTCATCGCTGACACCATGCTCTTGGCGCTCGAGATGTTCGTCATGTGCTTCGTGTGCTTCATGTGCCCGATTGTTCTTTGTACTGGTCTCAAGTTGTAGGCGTTGCTCTTCTCGATGTCGCGGTTTTTCTGCGGCTTCGTTGATGTTTGCAGGACGACGCGCTGAACCGGTTTTTTCATTGAACTCAACCGTTGGTGTTGAGGTGTTACGAAATAGTCCGGGGGTATCTTTTTGGTCTGCCATGGTGTTTCCTTAGCGCTTGGTCGCCGCAGCGCGCGGCAGAACATCTTGTAAAGAACCCACGGTGCGTAGCCAAGGATTGGGTGGCAAGCCTTGGCTTGCAGCAAAGCGCTCGGCTTCTGCACGCGATTTGAATGGACCCGAGACCACCACATAACGCAGGTTACGTTGTCCCACCGGTTGCATGGGCACAATCAAACTACGACCCAGCAGCGGATACTCTGCACGCCACACATCGGCGGCACCCGAGGATTCGAGCGCAGCGTGTTGCACCAGCCATTCACCACGCGCGAAGCCACGAACGCGCGCAACATCCGCACTGGTGCTGCCATCACTGATTTGAGAGGGGGCAGTGGCCGTTGTTTCAGACTTTGTTGGTGCGGCAGCTGGTTGTGGTGTGGTTGCGACCGGTTTAGTGGTGGGTGTGGCTTCAGATTTTGTGGGTGTAGGTGTTGCTGTTGCCGGTGCACTCGCTGCGGGTTTGCTTGGCGTTGTAGCGAGCGCTGCTGCCGGTTTTGCAGGCGCAGGAACAGCAGGTGCCGTTGGCGCAGCCGTGGTGGGTGACGTTGGCGCTGCGCTCGCCGATGGTGTTGGTGTGGCCGGTGGTTTTGCAGTGTCGGTGCTCGGTGTGGCCACTGCTGGTGTACTGATTGTGGGCGCGACAGGTGCAGTCGGTGGTTCGCTTGCTTCGCGTTTTGTCGCACCACCCGATTTATCTTCACTCGATGCATTCACGGTCGGCTGCGGTACAGGCGGTGCAGGTGGCATGGTGGGGGCTGCCACGGGTTGCTCTGATGCTTTGCTTTCTGCTTTGGCTGGCGCAGGTGCGGTGGCCATGGTGGGCGCTGGTGTGAGTCCGATCATTGCGCGCAGTGCAGCCATATTGCGCGGAAACGCAATCGCTGCAATCACTGCTGAGATGGCCATCAAAGTCAGGACCACGGAGGCAGTACGCACAAAACGTACCGCGGCGGATGAGGGTGCGGGGGGGAGTGGTTGCGACGCATCTTGCGCATGTGCCGCATCGGCATCGAGGAGGGGGAGCTCCTCTTCGGGCGTGTCAGCGTGCAACAGGATGTCGGGTGCGGCGTGTTGTAACAACTCGAGGACTTCGTGTTCGCGCGTGGTGCCACGCGCGCGTGCAAGTAATCGTTCTGCTTCGTCGAGCGTCGGTAAATTGATGGTCCAACGTAATAGACGCTGACCCACGATATCCAGGCTTTTTGTTTCTGGATCTTCATTGGGTGCGGTTTGCACCAACACGAGCTGTGTGTTGGCACCCGGAAAATTATTGACTAATCGATTGAGTAAGCGTGACTCCGATGGACTAATCGGTTCGTCGTGGCTGAGTAAAAGAACGCGCACGGGCGTTTCTGGATTGCGTTGTCCCATCGCCTCATCCATCGATAAGGTGGTGAGGATGCGATTAAAGCGTTCGAGCAAGCCTTCGGTGGTGGTTGGCGAGTAGACCTCGATACGCATGCCCGCATTGGCACGCAAATGATTGACGATCAATTTGCTGTAATGCTCGGCCGTCACATGATCGGGCGCACTCAAAATCAGACTCATGCCCTCATGCACCATGGCTTGAATCACGCTATCGCGTAGCGCACGGTCTTCAAGACGAAAGAAGATTTCCTCAAACGGCTGTAGGCGAGCCGTACCGATGTCGTCGGTGGTTGTCATGCGCGCTCCTCACTCACAATCTGTTTGCCATTCGTATCAAAGAGCATTGCGGCCGGTACGCTGACCGTGGGTTTTTGTGGCGATCCTTTGCCCGGTTGAAAGCTATTGAGGTTAAACACATACGCAATCACTTGGGCGACGGCTTGATACAGCGTTTCAGGAATAGGCTGATCAATTTTGGTGGTGAAGTACAACGCACGCGCAAGCGGCGGTGCTGCAAATCGATGAATGCCCGCTTTTTCTGCTTCTTCGCGAATACGTGCCGCGACTTCATCCACGCCTTTAGCAAGTAAGATGGGTGCGCCATCACTGGATGGATCATAAGCGAGTGCCACCGCAAAGTGCTCGGGGTTGGTGATGACCACATCCGCGTCTTTCACGCGCTCCATCATGCGGCGCGTGGCGATTTCGCGTTGCCGGCGACGGATTTGTTGTTTGACCTCGGGGCGACCCTCGGCGTCTTTCATTTCGTCGCGCACTTCTTGTTTGGACATCTTCATGCGCTCGTGAAATTGATGGCGTTGATAAAACGCATCTGCCACGGCAATCAAGGCAAGCACGGCAACCAACACAAACGCCGAGTGGGTGAGCATGGTGCCGGCTTTGAGTAAGGCCGGTTCTAAGCTCATGGTTTCGAGTAACACGATATCGGTGAGATGTTTATCGATCACCCAAACAAGCGCCGCGCCAACCAATGCAAACTTCACCAGCGCTTTGGTGAGTTCTGCAATCGCTTTGGTGCTGAACATACGCTGGATGCCAGCAATGATGTCAAATTTATCGAGCTTGGGACTCGCAGCTTTTAAGCTAAACAAATAACCACCGGTGAGACCCGAGGCCACGATGGCCGTGATGACGGTCGCTAAGAGCAGCGGCAAGATAATCCAAAACGCACTACCAATATGGTCAGCAAATCGCGCCGGGAGCATATGAATACTCTCGACACTGCGCAGATCAAACACAAAGCCGCTACCAAATAAAGTTTCAATGGCTGCCATTACGCTCGCGCCATTGAAATGCAACATCGCGATGACCGATAGCGTCACCGCGGCGGCAGGTACTTCGATGGATCGCGCAGATTCGCCTTCCTCGCGGGCCTTTTGAAGTCGTCGTCCTGTCGGTTCTTCTGAGCGGTCTTCGCTATCAGCCATTAGCCCATCCCCAGAATGTCACGGATACGTAAGAACGCTTGTTCCCACAACCAATTCATGCGGCTACCAATACCGCTCATCGAAAAAATCATCACGATAAAGCCAGCGGCAACGGTGGCAGGAAAACCCACGGCAAAAATATTCAAGCTGGGTGCAGCACGGGTAATGATGCCCAAACCAATGTTGATGAGTAAGAGCGCAATGATGATGGGTAGTGCCACCAATAGCGCGCCCATAAACAGCATTGAACTCCAACTGATCATCCGCGTGATGGAGGTGATGCTTAAGATTGATTCACCCACGGGCAGCATGGCAAAGCTATCTGAGATCAGAGTGCACACCGCGATGTGTCCACCAATCCCCAAGAAAGACAAAATGCCCATGATCATTAAAAACTGCGACAACACTGGGACGTTGCCCATGTTGGGGTCCATCAAGTTGGCCATCGATAAGCCCATCGTGGCAGAGATTGTTTGGCCGGCCATCACCAGCGCACTTGCGACGATTTGCAAGGCAAAGCCGGTCATTAATCCGATGGCAATTTCATTGAGTAACGCAATGATCCCAACCGGCGTAAAAGGGTCGAGCACCGGCCATTCACGCAAGGGATAAATCACTAAGGTGAGGGCGATCGCGACACTTAAGCGCACACGGACGTTGGCGGCTTCAGCAGAAAACACTGGGGCCGTCATGATGGCTGCCGTAATCCGCGCCAACGGCCAAAGGACGGTCAGGAATTTTGTGACAACGTCAGCTGAAAGGGAGGTCATGGCGCGTTCCGAGGCGTACGTTGATTCGCACTGGAATCAGGAAAACAGTCCGGGAATGCGTTCGAACACACCGCGCACATAGTCGGTGAGTACACTGATCTGCCAGCTACCAAAAATGACTAGGGAGAGGCCCACACCAAAGAGTTTAGGAATAAAACTTAAAGTGGCTTCGTTGATTGAGGTGGCTGCTTGCACGATGCCGATGAGTAAACCAATGCCCAAAGCAATCACCAAAATTGGGCCTGACACCATTAATGTGATGATTAAGGCTTCACGTGCAAGATCGATGACGGTGGCGTTATCCATGGCGAGTTAAGGCATCGCAAAGCTCGCGGCGAGCGAACCCATGGTGAGGGTCCAACCGTCGACAAGCACAAACAACATGAGTTTGATTGGCATCGAAATCATCATCGGTGAGAGCATCACCATCCCCATCGCCATCAAGACACTGGCGACAATCAGATCGATCACCACAAACGGGATATAAATCAGAAAGCCAATCGTGAACGCGCTTTTTAATTCAGAAATAATAAATGCGGGCACTAAGGTAGAAAACGGTACTTCAGAGGCATCTGCGACCGGACCTTTGCCAGAAATTTGTACAAAGGCAGCGATCTCTTCTTGCCGCGTTTGTTTGAGCATAAAGCTACGAATCGGCTCTTGTGCAGTGGTGAGTGCCTTATCAGCAGGCAAGGTGTTGTTCATGTAAGGCACCACGGCTTCGTCGTAGACCTTATTGAGGATGGGCGACATGATGAAGAAAGTCAGAAACAGCGATAAACCCACAAGTACTTGGTTAGGTGGCGTTTGACCCGTACCCAACGCCTGACGCAGTAATGACATGACGATGATGATGCGAATAAACGGCGTCATGGATAAGAGCAACGAGGGCAGCAAGGTAATTGCTGTCATCAAGGCCACAAGCTCCAGCGATAAGTTGTAGCGCGTGCCTTGTCCGCCGTCGCCACCACTGACGCTGATGGCTGGGATGCCTTGTGCGTGTGCCACGAACGGTAGCAGCAGCAAAGCGATCAACAGCCAGAATTTCTTATTCATCACACACGCACCGAAACGTTACGACCGTTGGCTGCACGGAATAGCTCGCCAAAGCCTTTGCGCGCAGGTGTTGCCGCGGTGGCTGATTTTTGCGTCGGTACGGCTTTAAGCGTTTTGACATTGGCCTCGCTGCTCGCCGCTGCAGTCGGCTCAATCGGCCATTCCGCCAATGCCGCCATGCCGTGTTGTGTGATACCAACCATCACTTCGCGTTCGCGCACACGCATTAAGACGATGCGTTGACGTGAATCGATCGCCATGGTTTCAACGATGGTCATGTTGCGTTCTGGACGACGTAACCCACGTGCGGCAAAACGTTTACCGAAAAAATAAATGAGCGCGACGATGGCAAGTACCGCCAAAAAGCTCATGCCCATCGAGAGCCAATCAACAAGGGCAACAGGGGAGGTGGTGGTCGGATTCATGGGATTAAAGATTCTTTAAACGTTCCGCGGCGGTGACCACGCGAGTTAATCGAATGCCGTAGCGATCATTGACGAGCACCACTTCGCCTTGCGCAACGACGGTGTTATTGACCAGTAAGTCGAGTGGCTCGCCAGCAATGCGATCGAGTTCGACGACGCTACCTTGCGCTAAGCGCAACAGGTCATGAATTTTTAAGACGGCACGACCCACTTGTACGGAAAGCGTCACTGGAATGTTTTGGATGACTTTGGCGTTAATGTGTGCGCCATCCTCATTCACAACGCCCGCTGGGGTTGTGTCTACCGTTGCTTCTTCTTGGGTATCGCTCATTGCTCGGCCCTCTTTACTGTTGTGCCGCGGGTTCAACCACGGATTGGATCTGAATTGCCATATTGGGTCCTGCGCTGCCGACAACGGCCTCGAAGGAGGGGATTTCGTTGATGATCACGCGTGCGTATTTTTCTTTTTTGAAGAACAAGGTGTCGCCCTCTTTCATGCTATTGAGTTGGCCCACCGTGAGATCAATATTGCCTAGTAAGACTTGGATTTCGAGTCGCGCATCACCCACGGCATCTTCCAGCGTGCGACTCCATTGACGGTCGGATTCGTCGTTGCCATCAACGGCTTGCACACGTGCGCGGAGTAATTCGCGGATTGGTTTCAGTGACGAGTAGGGGTAAACCAGATCGATAAATCCTTTGGAATCGCCGCAATCGGCATCAAAGTGATTCACGATGACGAGATCATTTTCGTCAGCAATTTGCGCAAAGTGCGGGTTGATTTCTGAGCTGACTTGTTCAAATTCAAGCGGCAATAACGGCGCCCAGGCTTCTTTGAGCGATTTAAAAAACTGCCGCAAGATGATGTCGATGACGCGCGTTTCGGTCGGCGTAAATAATCGTCCTGGAGGCAATTGGCCAATCGCGCGGCCATGGCCACCGAAAAAATTATCCAGCGAAGTAAAGATCACATTGGGATCGATCAACACCATCGATAAGCCACGTAGCGGGTTCATGCGAATGACATTTACCGACATGGGTGGGTTGCGGTTCTCGAGGTAGTCACCAAACTTTAGGAGCGACACGCGGGTGGGGTTGATCCGCGGCGTGGTGCGTAATACCTCCAGCAAGCCCAAGCGAAACGTCCGAATAAA
>CAWUMP010000063.1:0-10696 GCA_963923385.1 uncultured bacterium
TTAGTTTGTCACAGCGCTAGGCGTTAGCCCCGCCATTCTGCTGGCGCTCGGTAACGCTTTTTTTGTGGTGAAGCGCTCAGCGCGCGCATCTTGCTGTACGCTCATCCTCTGTGCCTCATTGTCACGTTTGTTGCCTTTGTTGCCTTCGCTGCTTTTGACACTGAGCATACTGCCTATTTTTTCGAGGAGACCCCAAAAATGATATCCAAATGTTCGCGCCAAATTACACTGTTACTCGGGCTGTTCAGTTCACTCTTCTTGCTCTATCCGGTACAGAGTCTGGCGCAAACGGGCTATCCAACGCGTGCGATCAACATTGTGGTGCCGTTTGCAGCGGGTGGACCAACCGACACCGTGGCGCGCGTCATTGCGCAAGCGATGTCTAAACCGATGGGCGGCGCTCAACTGATTGTTGAAAATAAGGCTGGTGCAGGCGGCACGATTGCTGCCGAATACGTCGCAAAAGCCGCCCCCGATGGTTACACGTTGTTGTTACATCACATCGGTATGTCGACCGCGCCGGCGTTGTACCGCACCTTGCGTTATAACGCCGTGGATAGTTTCGAGCCAATTGGTCTGATTGCAGATGTGCCAATGACCTTGGTTGGAAAGCCTGGTTTAGCGGCGCGCGATTTCAAAGAGTTTCTCGCCTACATCAAAGCGAATAAAGCGACCGTGACTTACGCGAATGCCGGTATCGGTTCTGCGTCGCACTTATGTGGCATGTTGTTTATGAGCGCGATTGAAACCGATGTCACCACCGTGCCTTACAAAGGCACGGGTCCAGCCATGAACGACTTGTTAGGTGGTCAGGTGGATTTTATGTGTGATCAAACCACGAACACCACGTCACAAATCCGCAGTGGAAAAATCAAGGCCTACGGCGTCACAACAAAGACGCGCGTGCCCTCGTTAAAAGAAATCCCCACGCTCGAGGAGCAAGGCCTGAAAGGTTTTGAAGTCGCGGTGTGGCATGGTTTATACGCACCGAAAGGCACGCCGAAGGCCGCGATAGATAAATTGGTCGCGTCACTTCAAGAAGCCTTGAAAGATCCCACCGTGAAAACGCGTTTCAATGATTTAGGAACGGACCCAGTCAGTACTGACCGTGCCACACCAGCTGCGCTTGGCACGTACTTAAAAGCGGAGATCGCAAAGTGGACCCCGTTAATTAAAAAAGCAGGCGTGTATGCAGACTAAGTTTCTGCGCAACGTGCAGTGCAACGATCAACACCGCGTATGAGCACACCGAAAATCAGTCGCTTTCCGGTCCCCAAGCTAGCGCAATTGCCTGAGGATATTCGCGCGCGATTACTCGGTGTGCAAGAAAAGGCGGGCTTCATTCCAAATGTGTTTATGGTGCTTGCGCATCGGCCCGAAGAATTTCGGGCTTTTTTTGCTTATCACGATGCCTTGATGGAAAAAGAAGGTGGGTTGAGTAAAGCAGAACGCGAAATGATTGTAGTAGCCACCAGTGCTGCTAACGAATGTCAGTACTGCGTCATTGCGCATGGAGCCATTTTGCGCATACGTTCCAAACAACCGTTGCTGGCAGATCAAATCGCGATCAACTACCGCAAAGCTGATATCACCACGCGTCAACGCACCATGCTTGATTTCGCCATGCAAGTGGCGATAGACGCGGCCAGCGTGGATGAGGCCGACTTGGATGCCATGCGTGCCGATGGATTCAGCGACGATGAAATTTGGGATATCGGTGCCATCGCTGCGTTTTTTGCCTTGTCTAATCGGATGGCAAACTTAACGAGTATGCGGCCGAACGATGAGTTTTATCTCATGGGTCGATCACCCAAGTCGTCCTAAGCGATCAACCACTGATGTCGCAGGCTATTATTTTATTTGCGCATGGTGCACGCGATCCGGCGTGGGCCGATCCAGTGAAGCGCTTACAACAAATCCTCTCAGCAAAAATTGCTCAGGTTGGTGTGCACTGCGCCTATCTCGAACACATGCAACCTGATCTTGCTACCACCGTGCATATGTTGATGGCGCAGCAAATTCAGCGCATCACCTTGGTCCCCGTGTTTTTGGCGCAAGGCGGACATTTGAAGCAAGATTTACCCAAACAAATCGCTGCATTGCAGGTGCAATACCCCGAAATGAAATTGCAAGTGATGCCGCCGCTAGGCGAATCAGAGGTGGTGTTAAACGCGATCAGTGATTGGATCGTGCAATCCACAGCGCGCTAACCGACGGTAAGTAAAGCACCCCAACGCGCTAAAAATAAACGCGACCATCAAACAATCGGCGTGCTGTGCGATAAAACGTCCCGCGGGTCGCATGCCAACCTTGCGCATGACGTTCTACTTCTGCACCGACGGTGAGAACGCCTGAGGGCATGGCTAAGCGTAACCCACTCTTGCGTTGAACATCCGGTGAACGCGCACACAGTTGCTGGACAATACTACCTTCTAGTGCAGCGGCTACCGCAGTACATAACGATGCGGTGAGTGGCAACGCACGATGCGGTTGCCCGTTAGATAGCATGCGCACGGTGAGATCGGCGTCCTCAGCAGAGATCATCGCGCCATCTAAGGTGGTGGCTTGTTGAGGAGCAGAAACAAAGCCGACAAACGGCACAGCGGTTTTCGCGCATGCGGCTGCAACGTCTGGTGTGATCCCCATGGCAACAGAAGCAGATGCTCGAATCGCAGCGAGGGTTTGCATCACATCAACGCGTTGTTCAATAACATCAGGCATTTCGGTGCCGATCAAGCCGAGATCGTACGCCCGCACAAACACGCAGGCGTTGGCTGCATCAATCATCGATACATCAATCGTACCGAGCCCAGCAACGTCGATCGATTCACAAACACGCCCTGTCGGTAAAAGTTGTCCTGTTGTTGCACCACCGGGTGAAAGAAACTCTAGACGCACGGCTGCACCCGCGCCACTCACGCCAGGAATGGCTTGCGCACCAGCAACCACTGCCCGTCCCTCGTGTGCGGGAAAGCGTGCGTGGATGATTTTTTTGGTATTGGTGTTGTGAATGCGCACACACACCTCACCGGTCGTTGTCGATAAGTGCGGTAACAAACCTTCGTCCAGCGCAAATGGCCCAACGGCAGAAGACATGTTGCCGCAATTGCCACTGTAATCGACGCGTGATTCGTTCACCAAGACCTGCGCAAAGGTGTAATCTAAATCAGCATCCTCTCGCGTGGATGGACCAATCACACAGACCTTAGATAACGAAGACACGCCACCACCCATGCCATTTAACTGACGCGCATAAGGGTCTGGACTACCTAGCGCCGCTAGAAAAATTGGCGACCACGCGGCGCGATCAGTGGGTAAATCACGCAGATGAAACATCAGCGCTTTACTGGTGCCACCTCGCATAAATACTGCAGGGAGACTTTGTTGTGTTGCAAACATCATCGTCACTGTGCGTCTGAGGCTAGCGCGATACTTGGTCGACGCAACAATACTGGTGTTTTACCTGCAGGGGTTAAGGCACGTGATTCTTGTTCGTACGCGTGCGCCAGCTGCAACACACCAAAATCATCACGGTAACGACCGACAATTTGTAAGCCTACAGGCAGACCCAAAGCATCTTTTGCTAACGGACCTGCATCGTCGGTAAAACCCGCGGGAACCGAAATAGCAGGATGACTGGTGATGGTGATGTAGTAGCAGCTCTTCATCCAATCGAGATAATTTTCCATCCGCGTGCCAGCAATGGTGCGCGGATAGTCTAGGTCCACCGAATAGGGTGGTAATTGATTCACTGGTCCGATAAAAAATTCATAGCGCTCTAAAAATTCACGCATGCGCTGAAACAATTGAGTACGCAAGTTTTCAGCCTGACCCATCTGGGCACCAGTGACCGCTAATCCTTGCTTGATATTCCACACCACCGTGTCTTTGAGCAAATGTGGATGTGTCTTGAGTAAGGGCGCATATTTTTGAGCAAAAGAAACCGAGCGAATGGTTTCGAATGCTTCTTTGGCACCGCTAAAGTCAGGGCACGCGTCTTCCACTTTGCAGCCGAGCGAACGCAGAATTTTTTTCTGCTGATCCATGACGGCCAGCACCTGCGGGTCCATCGGTAAGCCATGAAAGTCGCGGGTAAAGGCGACACGTACATGACGAAAATCTCTTGCCAACGATTTAGAAAAGCGCTGACCCGATTCACTCATGCTGACTGGCGCGCGTGCATCGGGGCCAGCCATACTGGCAAATAAAAAGGCTGCATCTTCGACCGATCGTGCCATCGGGCCAAGTGTGGATTGCGTATCCCATGCATTGGCATTGGGCCAATTGGGTACCCGTCCTGGTGTAGGACGAAAGCCCACGATGTTGCAATAGTTCCCGGGGTTGCGCAGGCTAGCTGCTAAATCAGAGCCATCGGCAAACGGCAACATGCCACAAGCGACGGCAACAGCACCGCCACCTGAAGAGCCACCACAGGTTTTCGTTAAATCGTATGGGTTGCGCGTGGCGCCAAATACGGCATTAAAGGTTTGTGAGCCCGCACCAAATTCAGGCGTGTTGGTTTTGCCGATGGTGATCGCCCCTGCAGCACGCAAGCGTGATACCAAGACATTGTCTTGCGTAGGAATATTGTCTGCATAAATGGGCGAACCAAACGTTGTACGGATGCCTTTGGTAGGTAAAAGATCTTTGTAGGCTATCGGCAAACCCGTGAGGGGTGGCAACGCCGCTGGATGACGTTGACGGCTGCGTTGCGCTAATTGCTTGTCGAGGGCGCGCGCGGCCTTGAGCGCGTGCTCCGGCAAAAAAGTCACTAGTGCATTCACCAACGGATTGACGCGTTCAATTTGTGCAATGTGCGCCTTCATCAACTCGGTCGCAGAAACTTTACGTGTGGCGATCATGCGCGCCATTTTTTTGGCAGATTGAAAAACAAGTGCGTTGGCCATCGTTTACCTTTAAAAAAGTTACATCAACACAATATCAAACTGTTCTTGCGAATAGCTGGATTCGACGTGCATCGAAATGGGCTTTTCAATAAAGTCAGAGAGCATCGCCACCGACGCAGACTCTTCATCGAGCAGTAAATCGATGACGGGTTGAGCGGCCAACACGCGAAATTCGCGTGCATTAAACGCACGCGCTTCACGCAAAATTTCGCGCAATATTTGATAGCACACCGTATGCGCCGTTTTTAGTTGTCCACGACCTTCGCACACCGGACAAGGTTCACACAACACATGGGCGAGTGATTCGCGCGTGCGCTTACGCGTCATTTCAACTAAGCCAAGTTGCGTAAATCCACTTACGGTCATCCGTGTGCGGTCGCGTAATAGCGCTTTACGTAGCTCTTCTAACACGGAAGCGCGGTGTTCTTCAGAGTCCATGTCGATAAAATCGGCGATGATGATGCCGCCAAGATTGCGTAACCGCAATTGTCGGCCAATGGCTTGCGCTGCTTCAAGATTGGTCTTGAAAATCGTGTCATCAAAATTACGTGTGCCCACAAAGCCACCGGTGTTGACGTCAATGGTGGTCATCGCTTCGGTTTGATCGATGATCAAATACCCGCCGGATTTTAAATCTACACGACGGGCGAGTGCTTTTTCGATTTCCTCTTCGACGCTATATAAATCAAACAGCGGACGTTCACCGGTGTAATGCTGTAAACGTTCGCGCACTTGCGGCATATACGTTTCGGCGAATTGCGTGAGCTTATAAAAGTTTTCTCTTGAATCGATGATCACACTGGCCGCATCGACATGCATCATGTCGCGCAGCACACGCTGCGCCAGCGACAGATCTTGGTAGAGCAACGTCGCTGGCTGCGCGGCCGCACTGCGCGCTTGAATATCTCGCCATAAATGTTTGAGATAGGCGACATCGGCGGCGAGCTCATCATCGGCAGCGGTTTCGGCGATGGTGCGCACAATAAAGCCGCCGGTGGTGTCGGCGGCGGTGACACGCTGTAGTCGCTCACGCAAACTTTGGCGCGCCGCTTCATCGCCAATACGTTGCGATATACCGATGTGCGGGTCTTGAGGCAGATACACTAACAAGCGCCCCGCAATTGAAATCTGTGTCGATACACGCGCACCTTTAGTGCCAATCGGGTCTTTAATCACTTGCACGACAATCGGTTGGCCTTCGGCCAAAATTTTTTCGATTGGCTTACTCGGGCTGACATTCCCCTGCGCATCTTTAATGCGGTGATCCCAAATGTCTGCGACATGCAAAAACGCGGCGCGCTCTAGACCAATTTCAATAAACGCAGACTGCATGCCCGGTAATACCCGAGCGACTTTACCCTTATAAATATTGCCAACTAAACCGCGGCTTGCTGAACGTTCGATTAATAATTCTTGCGCTACACCGTTTTGCATCACGGCGACGCGTGTTTCTTGTGGCGTCACATTAATGAGAATGTCTTCACTCATGCACAGTTTCCTTTGTGGCGCGATAGGCGCAGACATGCTGGATTAATTGTGTGGTCTCAAATAGAGGCAATCCCATCACACCCGAATAGCTACCGCTCAGGTGTTGAATGAATTGCGCGGCGCGTCCTTGAATCCCATAGGCACCGGCTTTGTCATTGGCTTCGCCACTGATAATGTATTGATTGATTTGATCGTCGTTGAGTGTACAAAATCGCACACGACTATCAGACAAGGCGACTTCCATGTGCGTCGCGCGTTGTACCGCCACTGCAGTGAGCACACGATGTTCACGACCAGAAAGGAGGCGCAGCATGCGTGCAGCATCGGCGTGGTCATGTGGCTTACCTAAGATGGTTGTATCAATCACCACCGTGGTATCTGCAGCGATGATGAGCCCACTGGGTAAATGACGTAACTGACGTCGTGCTTCGCCCGCTGCCGCTTTAGCGCGCGCGAGACGCACCACATACGCATCGGCGTGTTCGTTGCATTGAACTGATTCATCGACTTCGGGCTCGCCCGGGTGAGGCACGAGCAATCTAAATGCCACGCCAATTTGCGCGAGTAGCTCACCGCGTCGTGGGCTAGCCGAGGCCAAATAAATCACAGGTGACGCGGTGTTGAGCATAGAAAAATCCGCACGGGTCAACGAGTGTAGCAGAGGCGTTGTGTATCGCTGCTTGGCCAATGGCATCGTGCAAGTGGCTTGCAGACGTGCGCATTATTCTCGATGATACGGATGCCCAGTCAACACACTGGCTGCGCGATATAACTGTTCGCTCAGTAGCACGCGCGCCAGCGCGTGTGGCAAGGTAAACGACGACAAGCGCAGCTGCGCGCTACACGACTGACGCAGCGCGGCATCGAGGCCATCTGGCCCACCGATTAAAAAGGCCGTCGGTATACCCGAATCCAACCACGATCGAAGCTGTGTAGCAAAGTGTTGCGTGGTGTGATCTGCACCACGTTCATCTAGCGCGACAAAGCGCGCGCCTGGTGGTGCTGCTGCTCGCAAGCGTTGAGCTTCGGCTGCCATGAGTTGTGCCGCGGTACGCCCTGTCGTGCGCGGTTCGGCTTTGACTTCGATCAGTTGCGTATCAAACCCACGTGGCAAGCGTTGTAGGTAATCATCACAAGCCTGCTGCGCCCATGCCGGCAGCTTGCCGCTGACGGCGATGATCGACAAGCGTTTCATGACTTAACGGGTGCGCTTAGCGGCGCTGGTTTTTTTACGCGTCGCGACGCTTGTTTTGGCGGGCTTTTTTGCAGCATGTTTAGCCGTGCTGACGCTGCGTTTTTTTACTGGCTTCTTTGCACTGACCCGCGCAGTGGTTTTTTTCTGCGTCGATATCCGAACCACCGTTTTTTTCTTCGCTGGCTTTTTGGTTTTTTTCTTTTTAGCCGCGACAGGCGCTTCATCTGCGATTGAAGGATCACTCGAGCGTCGTGGCGTGGTGGCTTGTGCTTTGATGCGTACGGTTTTGCCACCCCAAATTTCTTCGAGGTGATAGTAAGCGCGGATGGTTGGGTACATCACATGCAAAATCGCATCCCCCAGATCAACCAGCACCCACTCGCCCGTGTCTTCGCCTTCAAGGCGATGCACTTTGCCCCCCGATTTTTTAATTTGATGCGCTACGTGATCGGCGAGCGATTTGACGTGTCGTGTTGAATCACCGCTTGCAATCACCACACGCTCAAAATGTGGCGTGAGATGCTCGGTGTTAAACACCACGATATCGCGACCCTTCATGTCTTCCAGCGCGTCGACGATGGTGCGCTGTTTTTTACGGATGTCCAGTTGCGTTTCCTTTGCGGTAAAGACCTGCGTGTTCAATATAGTCGAGGACGCCCTGCGGGAGCAACCCATGGAGGGAATGACCCGCTGCACAATGTAGACGAATTTGTGTCGACGCGATGTCCATGGGTGGCATGCTCAATTGCACAATCGCGCCGGCTGCATGCGTGCGCCATGTACCGTTGGGCGCGTCTTCACGCGCGGTGAGCGCGCTTCGTACCGCTGGTGTGAGTTGCTGAGGATCCCAACCTGGCCGAGTCACGACGCCAAGATGCGCGAGTTCAAATAAGGTTTGCCAGCGATGCCAGGTCTCTAAACGTGCAAATTGATCGGCACCAATTAACCAAACCAAGGCATGCGTCGGCCAGCGCTGTTGACGTAAACGCAGCAGCGTATCCACCGTATAGCTGGTTGCGTTGTCCTCGAGTTCGAGCGGATTAATGACAAAGCGTGGCTCATTACGCAACGCGCATTCAAGCATTGCCACCCGATCGTGACTTGACGCTTGCGCCGCTGTGCGATGCGGCGGCGTACCACTTGGGATCCAATGCACGGCATCCAGTGACAAGCGTTGCAACGCGGTACGCGCAAGCGCAAGGTGACCCAAATGCACCGGATCAAAGCTGCCACCGAACAACCCAATCACTGCTGGGTGTGAGATCGCGCCAGCGGGTGACAATTCAGCCACGGACCTCGCCGTGACCAAGCACCACATATTTTTGTGAAGTCAGACCTTCAAGCCCGACCGGGCCGCGTGCGTGGAGTTTATCGTTTGAAATACCAATTTCTGCACCCAGACCAAATTCAAAGCCATCGGCAAACCGTGTTGAGGCATTGACCATCACCGAGGCGGAATCAACTTCGCGCAAAAAACGCTGCGCATGCGCTGCATTATTGGTCACGATAGCGTCGGTGTGGCGCGAGCCATACGTTTCGATGTGTTCAATTGCTGCGTCTAGATCAGCCACGATACGTATCGCAATCACCGGCGCTAAATACTCGGTACGCCAATCCTCTTCGGTAGCCGCAACGGCATCCGGTAGAAGGCGCTGTACTGCAGCGTCGCCGCGCATTTGTACGCCCTTGGCGCGATAAATTTCAGCGATACGCGGCAAAAACTGTGCGGCAACAGATTGCGCAACCAGTAACGTTTCCATGGTGTTGCAAGTGCCGTAGCGATGCGTCTTGGCGTTATCGGTAATTTTTAGTGCCATATCGAGATCGGCTGCGTCATCAACATACACATGACAAATACCGTCTAGATGTTTAAGCATCGGAATACGCGATTCTTCCATCAGCCGGGCGATCAGCGCTTTACCGCCACGCGGCACGATGATGTCGACGTATTCGTGCATGGTAATCAGTGCACCCACCGCGGCACGATCCGCTGTCGCCACTACTTGTACAGCATTGGCGGGTAGTCCGGCTTGTTGTAGCCCGTTCGCAATTGCTTGTGCGATCGCTTGATTGGACGCGAGTGCTTCTGAGCCACCCCGCAAGATGCAAGCGTTACCTGATTTAAGACACAGTCCTGCGGCATCGGCAGTGACGTTGGGTCGCGATTCATAAATGATGCCAATCACCCCCAGTGGTACACGCATGCGTCCGACTTCGATGCCGGTCGGTTGTCGTTGCAATTCACTCACCACACCAATCGGATCGGGTAAAGCAGCGACCTGCTCTAGTCCTGCAGCCATTTGTTCAATACGCGCCTCATCGAGTGTGAGTCGATCGATAAACGCCGCATCTTGATTGGCTTGCTGTGCACGCGCGATGTCGATGGCGTTCGCGCTGAGTAGCGCTGCTTTGGTCGCACGTATTGCGTTGGCCATCGCGCGCAGCGCGGCGTTTTTAGTGCCTGTATCAGTGCGTGCTAGCACACGTGACGCAGCACGTGCGGCACGACCCAACGAGTGCATGTAGCTGCGAATGTCTTGCGACGCGGCGGTGTTTGCAGGTGATTTAGCGAGTGCCATGCGCGAAGTGTAGACCGAGTTGCAGGAATTCATCCCAAACGTTGCCTTGTGCGACCCCTTTGGCCATTCGATCGATCCGCGCTGCGTGCGACAACCCCCTGCGGATGGCGACCTCGCCTGAGCGACGTAACGCCGCACGCACCGCCGCTTCTTTGTTACGCCAGACGCGGTTTTCTCGAAATAGCTGATCCATCGGGCGGCCAGCTGCCGTGCCAGCGACGATACGGCCCAAAGCACGCAACTCCTCGGCCAAGGCCCACAGTAATAACGTGGGGGCCTCACCTTCACCACGCAAGCCTTCTAAAACACGCGCATAGCGTGCCGTATCGCCAGATAAAAAAGCTTCAGCTAAACGCTGCACATCAAAGCGCGCTACATCGGTGACCGCTGCTTGCACCGCATCGAGGGAAATCTCGCCAACAGGTAACAACAGCGCTAGTTTTTGAACCTCTTGGTGCGCAGCGAGTAAGTTGCCTTCAACACGATCGGCTAAAAAATTTAAAGTGTCGCGATCGGCCCGTTGTTTA
>CAWUMP010000064.1:0-10655 GCA_963923385.1 uncultured bacterium
CTCGAACTCACGCTTGAGGCAAACCACTCAGTAGGTCGAGTGCGAACAGTCGCGGATTCAATGGGTGACTCGCCAAAGACCGCTGCTTGCCAACATGGCGAGCGTAGGACAACCAAGACACCAGCGAGCCTGCGCCGGCCGGCCGCGCTTGATCATCCGCAGGCCGGTCATTCGGAAGCGCTGGATTGTTTTTAATCATCAGCTCAGGGAAAAAAACGCTTGTGCCACCGCCCAATAGCCGAACTTGATCATGCGCATACTTCTGCAATAGCTCGGTAAAAAGCTCTAGTTCACCTCGGTCGGTAGGATTCCAGGCTTCGAGCGCCGCACGGTCGCAAGAGCGCAGTGCAGTCACCAGTTGCAGGACACGTTTTGCATCTGCATGCTCGGCACGGTCACGGGCTAGCAAAGGCGCGCCACCCGCAAGCCCAAGCCAGACCTCTGGATCATCGACCCGTTCTTTTTTAAGCCAGTCCAATGCGGTAGACCAGCTTGGGCTCAGCGCAGCGATGTCTACACAGCGACTACGAATTGTTGGAATTAATTGGTCTCTGTGATTTGAAATCAATATAAAACAAGCACCTGATGGTGGTTCTTCAAGTGACTTTAGAAGAGAATTTGCGGCATTTGTATTCATGGCCTCGGCCGGATGAACCACAACAACGCGACGCCGACCTCGATGCGATTGGGTATTCAAAAATACCGATAGAGCGCGAACCTGATCGACCTTAATTTCTAAGCTTGGTTTGGTGGTCTTAGAAGCACTCGCGGGCAATTCTGAGTCAACTTCAACCCCTGCAAGCGCCTCGGGCTGAATTTGGCGGTAATCGGGATGTTGTCCACCTAAAAACCAATGGCATCCCTCGCATTGACCACAAGCAAAAGCACCCGGCGTGGCTTCGCAAAGAATTCGCTGCGCCCACGCACGACCAAGTGCGAGTTTGCCGATCCCCTCGGCACCGTGAATCAGCAAGGCGTGTGCCGGAGAAGCTTCGCGCGCGCTGAGCTGCTGCCAAGCTTCCCCTAGCCACGGAAATGAATGCAACACACTCACAATGCCGCGAGCTCCTGAATCAACATGGCGCGAATCGCTTCAACGGGTTGCGTTGCATCTAAAACCCGAATCCGCGCTGGCTCATGTTGCGCTGCCTGCAGATAAGCACCCCGAACCCGCTCAAAAAAATCGCGCCCTTCCTTTTCAAAGCGATCTAGGACGCGCCGCCCACTACGAATCCGTGCCTGACTGACCTCCCAAGGACAATCAAAAATCAGTGTGCGATCAGGGTTGACTGTCGGATGCGTCATCTGCGAAAGGGTTTGAATGGCTTGCGCATCGATGCCCTTACCGCCGCCCTGGTAGGCATAAGTAGAGTCAGTAAAGCGATCGCAAACGACCCATGTGCCCGCTTCAAGCGCTGGGGCAATGTAGCGACGAACATGGTCTTCGCGGGCGGCAAACGCGAGCAAGGTTTCGCCCAACGCAGACATGGGCTGATGCAGCATTAAAGAACGTAGCGATTCAGCAAGCTCCGTTCCGCCCGGCTCGCGGGTGACAAATACTTTGTGTCCGCGGCTGCGTAATTGGTCAGCGAGCCATTCAACATGGGTGGATTTACCCGCGCCGTCGACGCCTTCAAGGGTGATGAATTTACCGCGCATAAAAAATACAGGCCTCAGAAAATAGCACTCATTGTTTGAGCTGATAACGCGCAACGGCACGATTATGTTCTTCCAACGTGCGTGAAAACTGACTCGAGCCATCGCCACGCGCAACGTAATACAAGGTTTCTGTCGCCGCGGGGTGCAGCGTGGCCCGCAGCGCAGCTAACCCCGGCATGGCGATTGGGCTGGGCGGTAAACCACCGCGCGTATAGGTATTGTACGGACCATCCGCCTCAAGATCTCGGCGACGCAAATTGCCATCAAAGCGATCACCCATGCCATAAATAATCGTCGGATCAACTTGCAGCCGCATACCTATTCGTAATCGATTCACCAGCGTTCCTGCAATCATTTCACGCTCTGCTGCGCGCCCAGTTTCTTTTTCGACAATCGAGGCTAAGGTAAGCGCAGCATATGGACGATCAAACGGTAAGTTTGGCGCCCGATTGGCCCACTCGCGCGCCAAATGCCGCTGCATTGCGCGATAGGCTCGACGCAACACCTCTAGATCACTCGAGCCTTTGGGATACAAATAAGTATCCGGAAAAAACAAACCCTCGGGGTGGGTTTCATTCGCGCCCACTGCCTGAAGTAAGCCGGCCATATCGAGACGATCGCTGTCGTGACGTAAAGATGGCGCGCTGGCTAAGGCTGCGCGCACTTGGAAAATTGTCCAACCCTCAATGAACACCACTTCGCCTTGCGTCACATCACCGCGTGTCAGCTTCTCAATTAACCCCAACGGCGTGATGGGCGCGTCGATCGCATAGCTACCTGCCTTCACGTCTTGTGCGCGACCTAACAAACGCGCCAGCAATTCAAAGCGCCAACGACCCAAGTTCAGTCCACCTGCCTCGATTTGGCGCGCAGCCACCCGCAAACTGCTACGCGGCTCGATGCGAAATTCAATCGGGTACTCAGCATTGCGTAACGACCAGGGATACCAAAGCAGCATACCCGTACCGATCAGGGTAAACAGCAAACCAAATTTAATGAGGCGAGACAGCACCGAGAATCTTTTCTTTGCCACGACGAGCCTTTGGCCAATCAACCGAGAGTCACGTCGATATAATAGACGCATCCGCTTACTACTGCGCGCATGCCGCGTTGGGTCTATGTCATCGTCAACTTCCACCACTGTTTTCTCGATCGTACTGAAAGACGCTGGCCTCATTCAGGTGGATGGCGCAGAGGCTGCTGCGTTTTTACACGGCCAACTGTCTAGCGATATTGCGAATTTGGCATCAGACCAGTTACGCCGTTCTGGCTACTGCACGCCCAAAGGGCGCTTACTTGCGGATTTTTTGGTGTTCAGGAACGCAGGCGCAGACGCTCCAACCTACTGGCTACAAACTGATCGTCGATTAGTGACTGCATTGGTCAAGCGTTTATCGATGTTTGTTCTGCGCGCCAAAGTCAAACTAGCCGATGTGAGCGAGCATTACCTACAGCTTGGACTTTGGGGGACGGATGCGCCCACCCGATTGCGTGACGCAGGTTGTCCAGTTCCTGAAGAGGTACACAGCGTCGTTTACCAACCGGGAATGTGGGTTGCCAAGCTTGAGGGCGAACGTTTTTTAGTGGTCGGTTCGCATGAGACGATAGAAAAACTAACGCCACTGACTCAATCCGGAACCATCGATGCTTGGAACCTTGCTGATGTCTTCGCTGGGACGGCTCGGATCGTGCCTGAAACGCAAGATCTGCTTGTGCCGCAAATGATCAATTTTGAATTAGTGGGTGGCATTGATTTCCGCAAAGGCTGCTATCCCGGACAAGAAATTGTGGCACGCGCGCAATACCGTGGTGCAGTCAAGCGTCGTATGCACCGCGTCTCAATCGACAGCATGCAGCGTCCTGCAATCGCCAGTGAGTTGTTTAGTGGTAGCGATGGTGCTGCGGTGGGTACGCTCGTAACGGTTGCACAAACCCAGTCGAAAGGTTTTGAAGCGTTGGCGGTTGTTCAAGCAGGTAGCTTTGATGCAGGAAAGTCGGTGCATCTCAATGCACCCGATGGCCCTGCCCTGACTCTCCTTGATTTGCCATACAGCCTTCCTGCGCCCAAAGCAGATTAATGGCATGCATCCATCCGTGGGGTTGAATTTATATGTGTATTACCGCATTGCACCGGAACAAACGGCTGCGGTGAAAACCTGCGTGGACACGCTTTTTATGGCACTGGCAACCACGACCGGCATCCATGGTCGCTGGATGCGTCGACTCGACGATCCAGGTACGTTCATGGAAATCTATGAAGCCATTGATGAGCGCGAGCGCTTTCTCAAGCACTTTGAAGCTGCCTTACATCAAAGTGGATTTGCCCAGTTTTCAGTCAAACGTACCGATGAGTGGTTTCAGTGTGCCTAATTTTATTTGCGTGGCAGCCTGACACCGAATTTCCGTTGGTGGTGGCATCCAATCGCGACGAATATCACGCACGGGAAAGTGAACCGGCAACATTTTGGAAAACGCATCCAGAGGTTCTAGCCGGACGTGATCTAGAAGCCAACGGGACGTGGATGGGAACCACACGGCAAGGTCGGTTTGCCGCGGTCACGAATTTTCGCGAAGCGCTGCCCATCACCGCATCATCACTCAAATCCAGAGGCGCCTTAGTTGAAGCGTTTCTGATTGGTCAAACGCATCCCCTCGCTTATGCTGAACACGTGTCCGCCAACGCCGACGCTTATCGCGGCTTTAATCTTTTGATTGGCGATAAAAACACCTTGGTGTATGTCTCCAATCGTGGCAAAAAACTAACGGTATTAGATGCAGGAATTTATGGCTTATCGAATCACCTGCTCGATACCCCTTGGCCCAAAGTTGTGGCAGGTAAAACACACTTGCAACGCGCGCTGTCTCACTCACCTAATGAAGCACACTTGCTACACATGCTGTCCGATGTACAAATCGCTACCGATGACACTTTGCCCGATACCGGTGTGGGGATCGAGCGCGAACGCATGCTCTCACCAATACGTTTGATTTCGCCCAACTACGGCACGCGTGTTTCAACCGTGTTGATTCGCCATCAGCACGGCACACAGCGCTTTAGCGAACGCCGCTGGAATGCGGATGGCACCGAATCTGAAACTTTGCGTTACCTCTTAGGTCCTGCTCAACCATGAACTCTCTTTGGAATGACACAGAAGCAGCCACCTTTACTGGCGAACTGGGACCCCGTGTCTATAGCTCGCGCTTATTGGGGCGAGATAAATCACTTGTGCTACACGGAGGCGGCAACACCTCCGTCAAACTCACGCAAAAAAATATTTTTGGGCAGAGCGAAGAAATCCTGCACGTGAAAGGCAGTGGTTGGGACCTCGAACTGATCGAACCAGCCGGGTTTACACCAGTACGATTGGATTACGTGCGACGTTTAGGTCAATTACCGACGCTCTCAGACCCCATGATGGTGGCTGAACTTGCCGCACAAACCATCCGTCCCGGTGCGCCTGCCCCTTCGGTGGAAACTATTTTGCATGCGTTACTGCCGCATGCGTATGTTGATCACACACATGCTGATGCGGTGCTGTCGGTGACCAACGCGCCGCAGGGCGAACAACGCATCCGCGATATTTATGGTGATCGGGTTGTGATCATTCCCTACGTCATGCCAGGCTTTGATTTGGCCGCACTGTGCGCGCGCGAATATCCTAAGCAAGCGCACGCTGGGACCCTAGGAATGGTCTTACTGAATCATGGCATTTTTTCTTTTGGCCAAACTGCACGCGAATCCTACGAGCGCATGATCCTGTTGGTTGATTTAGCAGAGCAGTATTTGCAGTCTAAAAAGAGCTGGCAGATACACATGCCAACGGCTCAGACCCCCAACATTCAGCGGCAAGAAATTGCTGCATTACGTCAGGCCATTAGCGCTGCTGCGGGCCACCCGATGTTGTGCCAAGTACATGCCACGCCAGAATTTTTAAGTGTTGCGCAACAAGAAAAATTTCAAGAAATTTCGCAGCGAGGCCCCGTCACACCAGATCACATCATCCGGACAAAACAAACACCCATGCTGGGACGTGATGTAGACGCGTACAGTAAAAATTACCGCGCCTACTTTGAACGAAATGCCGCCAAAGCGCGTGAACCCAAAACCATGCTAGATACGGCACCCCGCATGGTGCTGGATCCAGCGTTTGGCCTCATGACTGTCGGACGCAGTGCCCGCGACACACAAATCGTGGCCGATCTCTACGCACACAGCGTTGAAGTGTTTTTACGTGCGGAAGCACTGGGCGGATGGAACGCCTTACCAGAGCGCGATTTATTTGATGTCGAATATTGGGATCTTGAACAAGCGAAACTTCGCAAAGCAGGCACGCCAGCGGTCTTTCAAGGTGAAGTGGTACTGATTACGGGAGCCGCTTCAGGCATCGGGCAAGCATGTGTTGAGCGATTTTTAGCGCGTGGCGCATCAGTGGTCGCTTTGGATAAAAATCCAAATGTCACCAAGTTATATCAACGTCCAGATTACCTCGGTGTTGCACTAGATCTGACCGATGCAGTATTGCTTGATCAAGCCTTGAGTGCCGCTGTGAAGCAATTCGGTGGGATTGATATGGTGGTATTAAACGCAGGCATTTTTCCGGCTTCTGCAGCATTAGAAAATTTATCTAACGAATCGTGGCGTCACACGCTAAATATCAATCTCGATGCGCCACTCGCACTCATGCAAGCCTGTCATGCATTACTAAAATGTGCGCCGCGTGGTGGACGCATCGCCATTATTGGATCGAAAAATGTCCCTGCGCCAGGACCGGGTGCTGCGGCCTATTCCGCCTCGAAAGCTGCATTAAATCAAGTTGCACGCGTTGCAGCGCTTGAATGGGGAAAAGACAATATTCGCATTAATTCGTTGCATCCCAATGCGGTGTATGACACGGCGATCTGGACACCAGAAGTTCTCGAGTCGCGCGCAAAAGCCTATGGGCTGAGCGTACAAGCCTATCGAACCAATAACGTCTTACGCACAGAAGTGGCTGCGCGAGATGTTGCAGAATTAGCTGCCGAATTGTGTGGTCCGCTGTTTTCCAAAACCACCGGCGCACAAATCCCTGTGGATGGTGGAAACGAAAGAGTCATCTAATGAAACCAGCTGTTGAACCCTTACGTTGGCGCGGTGACGTTCTCGAAGTCCTCGATCAACGCTTGCTGCCTGATCAACTCACGTATGTGCGATGCATGAATGCCGCTGAAGTTGCAACAGCGATCCGTGACATGATTGTTCGCGGTGCGCCTGCGATTGGTTGTGCTGCCGCTTTTGGTCTGGCGCTCGAAGCGCAGCGAGGGGGTGATCTTGTCGCTGCCGAAAAAATTCTTGCTGCCAGTCGACCCACGGCCGTAAATTTATTTTGGGCCTTAGACCGTATGCGTGGTGTGGCGCATCCACGCGCTGAAGCAGAAGCCATTTATAACGAAGACCTCGCCGCCAATCAACGGATGGGTGCACTGGGTGCCGCACTCATCACGCAAGGTGCGCGTGTCATGACCCATTGCAACGCGGGTGCGTTGGCTACTGCTGGCTATGGGACGGCACTTGGGGTACTGCGTGCCGCGCATGCGGCAGGAAAAAATATTTCAGTCATTACAAATGAAACTCGTCCCTATCTGCAAGGCGCACGTTTATCTGCATGGGAAATGGTCCAAGAGGACATTCCTGTCACACTGGTTACCGACAACATGGTGGGTCATCTCATGCATTGTCGCGAAGTCGATGCGGTGATTGTTGGTGCAGATCGAATTGCTGCCAACGGCGACACAGCGAACAAAATTGGCACCTATACCGTAGCCGTCTTAGCGCAACGACATAACATTCCGTTTTATGTGGCAGCGCCGATCTCGACGTTTGATTTGAACATCACCAATGGCAGCGGAATTCCAATTGAAGAACGTCCGATAGAAGAAGTCCTGGGATATCGTGAACTTCGTTGGGCACCCCAAGGCGTCAAGGTGCGTAATCCAGCGTTTGATGTCACGCCAGCTGAGTTGATTACTGCCATCGTCACCGAACGTGGCGTCATCCATCAACCAAACAAAGCAAGCGTTGCCGCGTTACTTCGTTAGCCGAGAATCTCGACTGTTGTGTAACAGGGCACCCGATCAAACAAATCAACGATATCGGTGTTGCGCATACGAATACAGCCGATCGAACCAGGGTGTCCCATTTCAGCAAGATCATGCGCACCGTGGATATAAATAAATCGGCGCATGGTATCCACCTGCCCTAAGCGATTGAATCCGGGCTCACGACCTGATAACCAAAGAATGCGCGTGAGGATCCAATCGCGACCAGGAAATTTTTCGTGTAGTGCAGAATCCCAAATCTCGCCAGTTGGACGACGTCTCACAAACACGGTACCAATTGGCTGACCGGTACCAATCTTTGCGCGAACGATATGCCGTCCACGCGGCGTACAAAAACTGCCGTTACGCTCACCGACGCCATTTTTAGCACTCGACACAGCGTATTGCTTCACTACGTGTCCGTTGTCGTCCACTAAAGTGAGCTGTTGCGTTGGAATATCGATTTGAATCATCATTTTGGCATTGTGCAACACATCGAGGACGTTTGACGGTGTCGACGCGCCGCGAAAAAACTGCGCAATAACTCGACGCATTCTTCAGCCAATACGCCGCCGGTCACGGTGGCGTGATGATTGAGGCGTGGTTCAGAAAAAAGATTCATCACACTACCGCAAGCGCCAGATTTTGCATCACTCGCGCCAAATACAACCCGACTAATCCGTGCGTGAAAAATTGCACCAACACACATCACACACGGTTCGAGCGTGACATACAACGTTGTGTTCGGTAAACGGTAATTCCCCACTGCTCGACTAGCAGCTCGTATGGCCATCATTTCGGCGTGTGCGCTTGGATCATGATGACCAATCGGTTGGTTAAAACCTTCGCCAATGACCTCACCATCACGCACCACCAATGCACCAACGGGTACCTCACCGTGTGTAACGGCACATTCAGCCAAGCGAAGCGCTTGACGCATTCGTTGCCAGTCGATTTCTTGCTGCGTGGGTGAGTTCATCGGATTTTTAGGTCAACGTCGATGCGTAGACGTTGGGGTCAAACCCAATCAAATATCGACCGCCGAGGTCAAGAATCGGACGCTTAATCATCGACGGTTGTGCCAGCATGAGTTCTTGCGCCAAAGCGGCATTGACCTGCAGGCGTTGTACTTCAGGAAGCTTGCGAAACGTAGTACCAGAGCGGTTCAGGATTTTTTCCCAACCGTGCTCCTGACACCATTTCGCTAAATGTGTGGGGTCGACGCCTGATTTTTTAAAATCATGGAAGGTATATGAAAGCGCATGTGCCTGGAGCCAAACGCGTGCTTTCTTCACTGTGCTGCAATTCGGAATACCATACAAAATCATCGGGACAATCCTGTGGATTAAAAAACGCTCGACCGAGTATTTTACGCGCTCTGCTAGGATGCAGAAAACACCCTCATGATGGAAATGCACCCATGCTCAATCTTGAATCTTTAGACACACCCTGCCTTGTTCTAGATGTTTCGCGGATGCGGCGCAATATTGCACGATTAAAAGCCCGCCTAGCCCCCATGAACGTTCAATTGCGACCACATCTAAAAACACCCAAATGTATCGAAGTCGCGCGAGAGGTCATGCAGTCACCGCAGGGGCCAGCCACCGTGTCGACACTGAAAGAAGCTGAACAGTTTGCTGAACAAGGCCTCCGCGATCTACTGTACGGTGTATGCATCGCCCCCCACAAACTTCCTCGTGTGAGTGCATTACGTCAACGTGGAGTTGATTTGATGTTGGTGGTTGACAGCATCGAAGCCGCGCAGGCTGTCGCTCAACAATCAAAACAAACGCGAGATGCAATTCCTGTACTGATTGAAATTGATTCGGATGGACATCGGTCTGGCGTACAACCGGCCAGTGGCTTATTGACTGAGATTGGCCGAACGCTCATGCACGGAGGGGCTGCATTGCGTGGGGTGATGACACATGCGGGTGACTCTTACAATAAAAATGATCCTGAAGCGCTCACCCGTATTGCAGAACAAGAACGTGACGCAGCCGTTCGATCTGCCGAAGTACTGCGTATGGCGCAACTACCATGTCCGATTGTCAGTGTTGGATCAACACCCACGGCACATTTTGCGCGACATTTGGATGGTGTCACTGAAGTTCGAGCCGGTGTTTTTGTCTTTTTTGATTTAGTGCAAGCTGGTATTGGTGTGTGCCGAACCGAAGATATTGCGCTCTCGGTCATGGCGACCGTTATTGGTCACCAAAAAGACAAGGGATGGATTTTGACTGACGGTGGATGGATGTCGCTATCAAGAGACCGAGGCACTGCAAAACAATCAGTGGATTTTGGCTACGGTTTGGTCTGCGATATCAACGGCATCCCCTATCCAGATTTAATCGTTACGGATGCCAGTCAAGAACACGGCACACTTGCGCTGCGTGCCGGTTCAAGTCATCAACTACCGCACCTACCAGTTGGTGCAAGAGTGCGCATTCTTCCTAACCATGCATGTGCAACCGGTGCGCAGCATGATCGATATCAGATTGTTGATCACAGCAACGCAGTCATTGCACATTGGCATCGATTTTCCGGATGGTGAACTAACCAGAAACGCGCTGCAACAACAAATTTATGGAATAGAAGTTAAACCAGCGCTGTTAATAGTTCCTGTGGAATTAAAAACGATACGTTGTGTTTCACTTGTATTGTTCACGTAGTTTCGAGTTTCACCTGCAGCATTACGAATGCTGACACGTTTGGGTGGGCTAAAAAAAGAATCAGCTGGATGCAAGTCAATAAAGCCACAGTCCCAACCCGCATCTTGGGAAACAGACGAATAAGCCCCCAGGTTGACAAGTAGCCCATCAACGTAGTCATCAATGGTCCAGGCTGATCGAAAAGCAAGTGCATGTTGATCAATCTGTCTCTTATACACATCTGACGCTGCCGACGATACTCCTTGTGTA
>CAWUMP010000065.1:0-10623 GCA_963923385.1 uncultured bacterium
TACACAAGGAGTATCGTCGGCAGCGTCAGATGTGTATAAGAGACAGGCGCAAGAATATTCGCGGCCATCATTTCGCGCCCGCCCGATCTAAAAAAAAGATGCGGTAACTGTAATGTAAAAGCAATCGCCGCCAGTAAACGTAATCGTTCTGAACGCAACTCAGAAGAAAAGGTCAGCACCATCGGTACAAAAAATAAAATCCAATGGCCTGGCCACCACCAGCCCACAAATTTTTTGGTGAGAATACGCACGTTATCTGCGGGTGTCGCTTGCAGTAGTTCTTGTAGGGCGCCCACATACACACTGGGCGGCGCGGTCAATGCATCGGGCATCGATGTGGCGGTGGTCATCGGCACGAACTGATGACCAAATACCCAGTTATGAAGCGGCATCGCCAACACTAAAAAAATACCGATGGTTTCAAGCGGCTTCACCGTCATGAACGACGCAAGCGGTCGTCGCCATACCCACAGCAGACAAATGAGTATCGCTGCCAACACAAAGTTCGGGCGCAAAAAAGTGGAAATGCCTAACACCACAAAGCCTACCGCTAACGCAGGATCTGGCTGATTGTTTTCGCGCGCCTCTTTTAACGCGGGTAAGTGACGAACAAAAATCAGTAATGCGCTACAAATCAACAGTAACCCCAAAGGATCACTGTACCCATCCACGGCTGCTTTAATGATTTGCACAAACTTGGTCACCGATAGCAATACAAATACCAAAAACACGCTCAACCGAGGCGTTAACTCACGCATCAATTCATACAACACCATTGGAATAAACAAGACACACAAGGCTTGGCCAAATCCAGACGAGCCAAACACAAACAGTTCTAGCGCACGGAAATACCGCATCCCAGGCATAAACCCAAAGACCGGCTCACCGCCTTCGAGTGCGTGTGCAATATTGCCGTCAACCAAATCCAAAGCAATCTGTCTGGCCCAAGACAAATACAACATGGCATCGCGGTTATGCAGATGACCCGGCAGACCCAATAAAAAATCGGGGGCAACAACGCCCATCAATGTCGCGGTCGAGATAAAAATCACGATGGGCGTCCAACCTACAGCGGAAATCTCGAGCCCGAGAAACAATACCAAGACCAAACTCAACAACACAAAAGCGCGATGGGCAAACTGCTGCGCCTGTAACTTGGACGACGGTGCTAAGTTGAGCGATAAAGGTTTCGGTGCACCAAGGTGTAATGCCCAAAATCGATCACCCACATCGGCATCGGTCAGCTGACGACACGTTGGTTGTGCCTGCGCATCTTCGATCTGCAAGCGCTGCTCCCAATACAGCGGCCCCTGCCAACACAAGGTGCTCTCGCGCATAGCAGGCGTGACGCGATAAGCCACATAAAATGCGCTCGGCGTTTTGTTCGGATTTTCAGCAAACAAACGCCACACATAAGACAAATCAAACAGCACATCTGCAGCAAACGGGATTGTGGGCTGGTGTGCAATCGATTGCACGAAGCGACTGTAATCTGCCTTCACAAAAAAGGCATCAGCCGAACGCGCAAAGCGCTCTGGATTGAGATGGAACTCTGTCCAACACGGCGCACGGTTTTTCCATGGAAACAAGCCGTCAGGATCGCAAACTAAGTTTGGATAAGCCGCGCGATATTCCGCTAAAAAACCATGCAGTACGTGCGCAGGTAATTGCGACTGATAGACAGTCGCCAAATTATGTTCGTTTGGCACAAAAAGATTGTGGCCTTCTTCCCACTGCGGCGGTGTCCAAAAAAAAGTCACAATCTGCGCAAACACAAGGACGCCTAACCAGCGCCAACCCGCGTTAGTACGCACACGGCCAATCACAATGACCAAAAAGGCCAGTGCCAAGGCGACCAGTTGCCAAGTGGCGTGCAGGGGCATACCGAGCATCAACATCGCCACCACCCCAAACACCAGCTTGCGGCTCATCGATTTCTCCAAGTCACGGCTGCACTGGCCAGATAATTCCACGCCACGCCCACCAAGGTGCCCGCTGCAGCAGCTAACACCCAACCCTCACGAAGAAATAACGCAGACGCGACACCGACATTGGCGATCACACCTAAGCCGCATACCGCGTAAAAACTAAACAAACCACTCACCCAAGCTAAACCGCGCCGCTGCCGGTCATGATAGGTCAGCCAGTTATTTAAAGCGTAGTTACTGGTCATCGCGGTCAGTGTTGCGATAGTTTGTGCGGTCCAAAATTCTGTTTGTAAAAAGCGAAATGCAAACCACAACACCGCAAAATGCACCGCGACACCAGAAGCGCCAACTAACGAGAAAAGAAAAAAACGCAAGGGTACAAACTGGCTGATGTATTTGTCCATTAGCATCAGTGCAAACTCCAACATCACGCCAGAATCTAATTTGCTTTCGCCTTCAAGGCGGGCACGAAAACGATAGGGATACTCCGCCACTCGTAATGGCGTCGGCACCGAGGCCAATACATCCAGCAAAATTTTAAAACCTCGGCCTGATAGGCGTCGTACCGCAGACTCAAACACACTGCGACGCAAAACAAAAAAACCGCTCATCGGGTCGGTTAATTCCGTACGCACCACATGCTTTGCCAAGCGCGTTGCAAACTGACTCATGCGCACTCGCTGCTCATCCCAACCTGCGACCGATCCTCCGCTGATATAGCGACTACCGACAATCACATCGAGTTGCTCGGCCTGTAATTTTTCCCACATCGGCCGTAAGATGGTTTCATCGTGCTGTAAATCTGCATCCATCACCGCGATAAACGGCGCGCTCGTACTCAAGATGCCTTCGACAACGGCACGAGACAAGCCGCGTCGGCCAATACGCTCGATCAAGCGAACATGTGGCTTGGCTTGCGCCAAGGTACGCACGGCGTGGGCGGTGCCATCGGGTGAATCGTCATCGACAAACACCACCTCCCAATGTAGGCCCGCCAGCAAATGTTCAAGCCGCGCCACCAATTCGGCGACGTTGGCACGCTCATTAAAAGTGGGCACGATGATGGCTAGTTCAGTCATACCCGCTTTCAGTGTGTTGCACCCGAGGCCACTTAGCGTGATGCTTGAAAATGCATGGGATACAACTGCGCCACAACTTCTCCCTGACTGTCCCAAGCCTTGCAACCGTCAATAAAGTACGGCTTATTTTTGGCGGTGTTCTCGTCCATGATTAATTGCGATTGCACTTGCGCCGCATTTTTTCTTTTATCAGGCCAACTACCTAAAGTTTGATAAGCAACGGTGGCCATCGGAAACAATAACTCGCGCAAATGCGTACAGCCTTTGACTCCACCAACTGCAGCAGCCACGGCCTTACGCCATCCCGCCGCTAGTCGCGCACCGATCAACGCTTTATAAGCAGGCGCCACGGTAAAGCATGGATCGTACGGTGCCTCGTTAGTCACCACCTCGATATCGCGTACTGTCATGGCGTCATCTAATGTGAGCCGCGCTTGCATGTCATGCACATGTAAACCTGCGGCACGCAATCCACGCATCGGTTCATCCACAGCGTAGGTCTTGGTATCAATGATGCGTGCTTCAATGTCCCACAGACCATCTTCACGATGAAAGCCTTCGCAATGAATCGTGCGGGTATGCATGTGCCGCCGCGCGGCCGGTGTCGATAACGCCATGGTGAGGCTCTCAAAAATCGTAGAGGGTGGCCGGATTGTCTACCAAAATACGATCGCGCACCCGCTGATCCGACACCCAGCGAGCAAACACGTTAAACAAGTCACCATCGTTAGGCATCGGGGGCTTCACCATCACATGCGGCCAATCGCTTCCCCACAACAAGCGTTCGGGTGCTGCCGACAATAGCGCCCGCGCAAATATATCGGTATCGACAAAGTCCGCTGCACACGAGGCCAAGCGGTAAGGCGCGGTCAGCTTGACCCAAGCTTTTCCGGTTTGCATCAAGCGCAACAGCGCCTGAAAACCGGGGGTTGCTACACCTTGTGCCACCGGCACGTAACCCAGATGACCGAACACCACATCGACAGGAAAATTTTTTAGCTGTTGATCCAGATCGGCAAATGCATCCACGTGCATTAAAAATTCTATGTGCCAACCCATGGGCCGAATACGCTGCGCGAGTGTGGTGAGTTCAGCCAGCGGCAGGAGCCCTTTGTTGTGTTTCAGATCCACAATGTTGCAACGAACACCACGCACGCCACAGGCATGCAAGTACGCAAGTTGTGCATCCGACACATCCATCGGCACCACCGCCACACCCCGCAAACGGCGTGGGTCTTGTGCTAAGGCATCGAGTAACGCGCGCAGATCCGTGCCATATACGCTGGGTTGCACCAACACACCGCGCGTGACACCCAAGGTATCTAAAAGATGTCGATAGGCAGACAGCGGTGCAAGCGCTGGCGTGTATAAACTTTCTGGCACGATCGGATACGCAGCCAACGGACCACAGATATGGGCATGCGTGTCACAGGCATTGGCAGGTAACACACACCCCGGTGCGCGCGGCTGCGGATCAAACGGCGTGCATAACGGCGCGGACGATGCAGACAACGACATTAATTCGTCACGCCTGCCGCTTGAAGAATTTTGCGCACGCGCTCACGTTGTTCATCCGTAATGGTTAAGCGCTCGGCAAAATCGCGGCCCACCGGACGCGTGGCATCGATACCCATTTTAGTGACGGTAAAAGTTTCTGGATCTGATGTTGGATCCAAAATCGCGCCCTTACTATTTGGAATAAACACAATATCGCGCTCGGCTTGTACGCGCGTGGCGACAGCCCACATCACGTCATTCATGTCGAAGATATCGACGTCTTCATCCACCACGATCACGTACTTGGTATAAAACTCCGTGCCCAAGGCCGCCATGATGGCTTGCTGCGGTTCGCCTTGCGAAGATTTTTTCATCTTCACAATCGCTAAGAATGCACCACACGTACGATGGGGCACATGTACCGCAATCACGCCGGGCAGATTACGTCGGAGCGTATTTAAAATCTCACCTTCGCGCGTGACACAAGACACCAAGATATGGTCTTGCGCCATGCCAGACACGACCGAATGAAACATGGCATCACGACGCATACGCACACGATGTGCCACAAACACATTCTGCGTACTGCGAAAAGAGGCGTAGCCCGTGAATTCACCAAACGGGCCTTCGGGCTCATGCACGTGCGGCAAGATTTCTCCCTCGAGAATAATTTCCGCACCGGCCGGTACTTCAAGATCACCCACACCACAACGTGCCAAGCGATACGGCTCGCCAAACAGTCCGCCAATGATTTCAAATTTGCGCACATTGGGTGGATAGGCAAAGACCATCGAGCCCATGTAATGCAGTGGATGTATGCCCAAGGTAATGGCTACTGGCAATGCCTCACCACGCGCTTCGGCGCGTCGATGAAATTCATGCATACGCCGACGTGAGTGCAATGACACGCCTAAGCGATTTTTTCCGGACAACATCAGCCGATGAAACCCTGTGGTATCGATTCCCGATTCAGGATCACGCGCCGTAAGCTGCCCCGCGGTGATGTACGGCGCTTTGTCTACATGAAAGTGATAAGGAATCGGGAGCGCATTTAAATCGACCTGATCGCCTTCAAGCACCACGTCGTCCCATGCGCCCTTGGCTACCGTTTCACAGGGAATGTATTTTTGGCAACGTTCACGAAACGCCGCAGGCAGATCGGGCACCGGCACACCCAAACACGCGGCCAGTAATTTACGGTTACCGGCGATATTGGTCACCACGGGCAGCTTGTGGCCTTCGACGTTTTCATAAATCACTACCGGGCTACGACCCATGTGCTCCAACTCAAAAATCAGTGACGTGATATCTAAATGTGTACGCACGGGCTCCCGAATACGCAACAACTCCTCGGGATAATCGCGTTCCACCATCGCAAGAAAACCGCGCAAACTTTGATTGTCAACCACGTTCTATTTCTCCTGATTTTTTAATGAAGCCAATTATTCTGGCTTGATCCCTGCATCTTGAATAATTTTCGCCCAGCGCGTGATGTCATGCCGAATCGTGTTGCGAAACTGTTCTGGTGAGTCGCCAATTGTTGACGAGCCGACCTCAAACATCTTGTCGCGAAACGCTTGCTCACGCGTAATGCGCTGCACTGCCTCAGCCAACTTACCGATAATTTCTGGCGGTGTTTTTGCGGGGGCTACTAAGCCATTCCATGGCCCGACGTCATAGCCACTCAAGCCCGACTCAGCCAAGGTAGGCAAGTCAGGCAACTGCGGCACGCGCTTTGTGCTGGTCACGGCCAGGGGGCGCACTTTGTTGCCGCGAATTTGCGGTAATGCATCGGAGATATTGGCAAACATCATCTGAATATCACCCGCCAGTAAGGCACCAATCGCAGGTGGTCCGCCACGAAACGCCACATGCACGAGCTTGGTTCCGGTCATGGTGTTAAACACTTCGCCAGACAAATGCGTGGTGCCGCTCACCCCAGACGAACCGAAGTTTAGTTTTCCTGGATTGGCTTTTGCGTAGTTAATTAACTCACTCACCGACCGCGCTGGCACCGTTGGATTGACCATCAACACCAACGCATTGAAGGTCACATTGCTAATCGGCGCCAAATCGGCCAGGGGATCGAAGCCCACACTTTTTAGTAAGCTGGGCGAAATCGTGTGCGGACCCAACGAAGACATCAAGAGCGTATAACCATCAGGGGCTGCCTTGGCCACAAAATCTGTGGCCACTACACCACCGGCACCAGGTTTGTTTTCGACAATCACTGGTTGACCCAAAACATCTTGCATACGCGCAGCGAGTGTTCGCGTCACAATGTCCGTGTTTCCGCCCGCGGCAAATCCCACCAAGATACGAATCGGCTTGGTTGGATAATTCACTTGCGCCTGAACGGTGCCCTGCCCGAGTAAAAGTGCACTAAAACTAATCAGCCACCACTGTAGCCAGCGTGAAAACTTCATATCGCCACTCCTGAATTGATCGTAGGGTCTGCGACCGCGCAATCGACAGCCCAAGTATGAGGCCGCGACGCAATGGTTTTCGCAGTGTTTCATTAGTAAAAACGCGTGTGTTGCAAGCAACGTATCAAGCAAACCGCGTGCCGCAGCGCAACGTTTGAGGCGACATAATGCGAACCGAGTCGCTGCCCGACGGGTAAGCAGGCTATGCTTATACGCAATGAAGATCTTCTACGGTTGGCGCATGGTCGCCGCAGGTGGGGCGTTGCAATGTCTGCAAGCCCTGTTGTTGCACCAAGCGTTCGGTGCCTACGTGGCCGTCTTGGGCCAAGAATTCGATTGGAGTAAAACCGAGCTCTCCGGCGCCGCCGTATTTCAGCCCCTAGAAGCCGCCATGCTCGGGCCCATTTTGGGCATGATCCTCGACCGTTTTGGGCCACGCGGGATGATTCGCGCTGGTGTATTTTTTCTGGGCGTGGGATTTTTGTTTCTAGGCACCATTCAAAGTTTGGCCGGGTTTTATGCCGCGTTTCTGGTGATCGCCTTTGGCGGTAGCTTGTGTGGTTTTTTCCCGATCAACGTCGCAATCATTCATTGGTTTGAAAAATCACGCGCACGCGCTTTGTCTGCGCTGTCATTGGGTTTGTCGATCGGTGGCATGTTGGTCCCGATCGTCGCTTGGAGCATGCAAACATGGGGCTGGCGCGCCACGGCATTTGGTTCGGGTGCCATCGCCTTATGTATTGGCCTTCCCTTAGCGCAAACCTTTCATCGCCGCCCAGAAGATGTCGGTGAAACCATCGATGGCTTGCCGGTCGTTACCAACGTCGCCAGTGCGCAAGCGCAATCCACCGAAGGCACCGAACTCTCGCAACGTGAGTTTTCTGCACGCGAAGCGCTGCGCACACCCGCATTTTGGTTACTCTCTTTGGGTCATGGCTTTGCTTTACTCACGGTGTATGCAGTGAGTGTGCATGCGATCGCTCACATGAAAGAAGGCTTGGGCTATACCGTGGCACAAGCGTCGTTATTTATTACGCTGATGACGTTGTCGCAAACCGGCGGCGTATTGGTTGGCTGGTGGATTGGTGATCGATTTCAAAAACGCTACGTCGCTGCCGTGTGCATGTTGATGCATGCCAGCGGCTTACTCGCGCTCACCTTCGGCGTGCATCCAGCGATCTTGGTTGCGTTTGCGATTTTGCATGGGGGTGCTTGGGGCTTACGCGGACCATTCATGCAAGCAATTCGCGCCGATTACTTTGGCCGACGCGCGATCGGCATGATTCTTGGATTGTCGTCGTTGGTGATTGTGCTCGGACAAGTGGGTGGACCACTCATCGCCGGCGCGCTTGCCGATGCTACTGGCAATTACCGCGCCGGCTTTACTTTACTGGCCCTCATGGCCGGCTGTGGATCGCTGTTTTTTGTACTCGCCAAAAAACCAACTTAAGCGACGCCAACCTCAGCTGGACGACTTAAAGCCGTATTCCTTCCAGCGACGATTCACCAGTGTGCGCTGATCAGGATGCGGCTCGACCGTTGGCGGGAAGCGTTCGTTATTCCACTCCGGACGACGCTTGAAATGCCAGTTGCGCGTGCAATCAAACAACACCCGCGTCCAAGTACCAGCACCGAGCTGATTAACATCACGTTGTTCAAGTGGCGTCGACGGATCGAGTGCGTGACCTAACAAGCCTGGAAATTGCACAATCCCTTCAGTGGCCGCATTCATGCGATAGGCCAGGGCCCAATCGATTTGCTGATAGTTAGTGACGTCAATATCGTCATCAAACACAAACACGTGTTTGTAGCGCCCTTGGCCTGCACCAGCACCCCACAGTGCCGCAGCGATCTGCTTGGCTTGCGCTTGATACGTTTTGCGGATCTTGATGTATACATTGATTCCGCACGTAATCGGATCGCAATACACATCTAAGACGCCAGGCACGCCTAAGGAGGCCAAAATATTCCAGGCAATACCCGCACGTTGCGCAGAGGAAATCACGGCGTTTTCACTAAAGGAACCGGGCATGTTGCCTTCTTGCGTACCGCGCAGAATTGGATCGTGACGATGCAAGATGCAGCTCACTTCAATGCTCGGCCGCGGTGTGGGTAGATCAGACACATAGCCAGTAAATTCTGCAAACGGACCCTCTGTTTCGTAGCTTGCAGGGTCTGGGTCGATGAATCCTTCGATGACGATTTCTGCGCTTGCGGGCACTTCCAGATCGACCGTTTCGCACTTCACCATCTCTACGGGTGCATCACGATACGCACCCAACACTGCAAACTCGGAGACACCCGCAGGCAATGGGCTACCACCTAAAAATCCCATGATCGGGTCCCAGCCAATCACACAAGCGACTGGCATTTTTTCACCTCGATCGGCGTATTTTGCGAAGTGATGCCCCCAATGCTGACCGCCTTTGATCAACAATGAGGGGATCGAATTTTTTTTGCCCACCATACCGCGATAGATGCCTGCGTTTTGCACACCGGTATCTGGATCCTTCGTGACGATACACGCATAGGTGTTGATATAGCGGCCACCTTCAAGGTAATGCCATTTCGGCACCGGAAACTCAAACAAATCGATGTCGGCACCTTTTACAATGTTCTCTTTGACTGGGCCGCTTTTCACCAATACGGGTGCAATTTGCTCGCGATTTTTTTTCATCACGTGTTGCACGATCGCATTGTTACTGGTGTCTTTAGGAAAACCCAGGGCGAGTGCTAAGCGTTCACGCGTACCAATCCCGCCGGTAAACACACGGCGACCACGCGTTTTTTGGTGGTCTTTGATATTTTCAAATAGCAACGCGGGTCCTTGCTCTTCGAGCACGCGTCGCGAAATCGTGCCAATTTCGCCGTCCCAATCCACCTGTGCTTTGACGCGGTGCAATTCGCCTTCACGCTCGAGCAAATCGATCCATTGACGCAAATCCATGCAAGCCATTTGAAGCTCCCAAATTTAAATACGCACACTCAAGGTAACGAGTGCGCGCCCCCTCTGTCAATGTACATAGCGAGCGTGTGGGTGCGGCGAGCAAACGGCGACCAGACGGTCGCGGGACACGTTCCTTGCTGCATTGACGCAGCGCGTGCTGCGTCTCGCGGCTAGCCTACCCCTTTAATCGATCAACGCTCTTGATGCCCACATCAGCAATACGGCCACGCTGCGCACGGCGCCCATCGTAACTGCGCAGCTCTTTTTTATTTAGGGTGACGCTAGAGCGTTTGTTTCGATGGATCCCTTCGACCGTTAAATGCGCGCCGTCACAAACCGCCGCTGAAGCGAGCGTCACGCCATCGGGCAAGGCCATCAGTTGCACACCCACACCGCCATTGGTGCGCACAGGGACTTCATCAAATAAAAATACCAATAAACGCGCATCCGACGACAGCGTTGCCACTCGCGGTACCGCATCACCAGAAAATTTCGGCACGGGTACAGGTGGAAGTGCGCGTGCACCTGATGCCACTTTCATAAACTCTTTGCCCGCCTTGAGTCGAGACACCATATCGCCTAAGTGCGCTACAAAGCCTTGGCCCGAGGTGCTGTGCAACAACCATGGCTGCTTTAAATCACCACTGGCCATCCACACCATGCTATCGCCGGCGGCATTCACCAAGCTATTGACTGGCGCACCTGTCTCTTATACACATCTCCGAGCCCACGAGACCAGAGAGGAT